>CAZRQM010000112.1:2770-4368 GCA_964602385.1 uncultured Thermotogae bacterium
TAGGGACAATAACTGCAGGCGAAGTAACTCGGTTCGGCGGGAAAATGTCCGGCACGAATTCCACCTGCCGCCTGTTCGATCTCCTCGCGTGCGCTTTCCAAGGCCTTCTCGGTCGGCTCGATCCTGCCGATGAACAGCTTCGGCGTGAGGAAGCGTAGTTCGAGCGCCGCAGGGAGTGCATTGAACAGGTGCTCGTAGGCGAGTGCGTAGATCGCCAGTTGCCTGCTGGCCTTCGTCTTCTTCTCCGCCTCTTCCTGGTCCTTCACCTGCGATGTCTTGTAGTCGATGATCAGCCCGTCCTGCGGCTGATTGACGTTCGGAATGTCGATGCGGTCGAACACTCCAACAATCTTCACCCCGCCATCGACGAATGAGAAGTGTTGCTCAATGTAGGTCGGCGTCACCCCCTCTGCCTGTGCGTAGGCGTAGAACTCGGAGAGCGCCTCAAGCCCCTCCTGATAGCGCAGCTCTTCGTGCTCGCGTGTGAGGAACCCCTCGGTCTGCCACGCCTGCCGGAAGGCGTCCTGAACCTCGGAGAGGGAGATCGTCTCACCCACGTGCTGCGCGGTGTTGTAGCGCTTGATCGCCTGATGGATCGCGCTTCCATATACGACGGAGTGGTGCTGGCGGATGGGAACCTTGAGGATGTGGATGTAGCGGTACTTCATCGGACAGGTGAGATAGTCATCGATCTTGCGGTTGCTCAACACGAGCATCTCCTCCCCTCGCGGGAGGAGGGCGAGGTCGTCACTCGTCGATGTCTCCACCACTGTCTCCACTGGCGTTTTGCCGTGCCTGAGGAGCGAAGCGATCGGTGAGCCTTTCACCACGTTGAGCTGCGTCGGCGGGAGGTCGAGCGCCTCGGAGACGAACTGGCTCGGCTTGCGCGGCCGCTTGCCGCCGTAGTCCTTGGCGCTTGTCAGATACAACCCTTCCTTGGCGCGCGTCATCCCTACGTAGAACAGGCGCCGCTCCTCCTGCTTGTGAAAGTCGGACTCCGCTCCGGGGAGGATGTCCTTGATCAATCCATCGGGGAGAGGGATCGCATCGCGACGATGGGCCGATGGGAACCGCCCCGACACCAGACCGACGAGGAAGACGGTCGAGAATTCCAGTCCTTTGGCCTGATGAATGGTGAGGACGTTCACCGCATCCTCGTCCCAATCCGCCTCACCCACGGGCGGGTTGTCACCAGCGTCGATGAGGGAATCGAGGTAATCGATGAACCATGGGACGCGGTCGTACTTGGCCACGCGCGAGAAGCGCTCGATGATGGAGAAGAACTTGGCGATGTTCTGCACCTTGAGCGCGTCTTGCGAATCCTCGGAGTTGGAGAGCGCGGCGATCGTCCCCGTGCGCTCGGTGAGGTAATGATAGAGGACCTCGCCCGTCTTCTCCTGTGACGCCAGAGAAAGCGTGGCCGCCAGATCATCGGCCAGCCGCGTCATCGCCTCCCGCCCCTCCGCGGAGATCCCGAGGAACTCCTCGCTCTTTGCCGCAACGCGAAAGACCTCAAACAGGCTCTTGTTCCGGCGACGTGAGTAGCTCGTGGCGAAGGCCAGATCCTCCGCAGGGACGCTGTAGAACGACGAGCTCGC
>CAZRQM010000113.1:0-4347 GCA_964602385.1 uncultured Thermotogae bacterium
TGAGAATACGGGTTGAAGTGTTTAGCTGCTGGTTACTATCGGTCTAGCGGTCAAACCTTGTGGCCACGCCACCCCCGCTATTTGCATGTAGTCAGTTCTCGCTGTATATTCAAAGTAGATACGGGGAGGGAGCGATGAGAACAAAGATCAACAAATGGGGTAACAGTCTTGCGTTGCGGATTCCAAAGTCCTTTGCCCTTGAAGCAAGAATAGAGGAAGGGACCACTGTCGATCTTGCTCTTACGGAAGGGAAAATCATGATGAAGCCGATAAGGTCCAAACAGCTTTCGCTTTCGGCACTACTTGAAGGGGTAACTCCGGATAACATGCACGGGGAGATCTCGACAGGGATCCCGCGAGGGAAGGAGAGCTGGTAGTGGCGGGCGGTTACGCTCCTGCCCGCGGCGACATTGTCTGGCTGGAGTTTGACCCCCAGTCAGGGCATGAAGAAGCAGGACTTCGACCGGCTCTGGTAATCTCCCCGGTGGAATACAACCGAAAAGTAGGGCTCGCGCTGTTCTGCCCGATAACCTCCAAGATCAAGGGATACCCGTTCGAAGTCACCCTTCCCGCGGAATTGGCGGTCTTGGGCGCGGTTCTAACTGATCAGATCAAAAGCCTCGGCTGGCGAACTCGAAAGGCCAAGAAGGTGTGTACTATTCCTGGTGAAGTACTCACCGAGGTCATCAAGAAGATCTCGCTACTGATCGAAGAATAGGTTATGGGGATTCCGCCTACCTGTCCACTTTCTGTAACTCAGCGATGACACGTTTGTCGGCTGCGGGGAAAACATAATCGGCAAGCTCGTCGATCTCTACCCATCTCCAGTCCGCACACGCGATAGCACGTGGCTCGCCACGCACGATCCGGCAGTGAAACGTATGTAGGCTGATGTGCAAGTCCCGGTAGCTGTGCTGCACGGTGATGAACGGCTCTTGCACTTCCACTTCGATCCCCAGCTCTTCCATGAGTTCGCGTGCGAGGCATTCCTGCAGCGATTCCCCACGCTCTTGTTTCCCTCCGGGGAATTCCCACAGCCCGCCGCGCGCATCATCGGCGCGGCGTTTGGCGATCAGAAGGCGCGCCTGCCGGGAAGGAGGCCGGTCCCACACCACGCCTGCGGTAACATTGTAGTGT
The DNA here is from genome assembly GCA_964602385.1 of uncultured Thermotogae bacterium. Lineage (GTDB taxonomy): Bacteria > Bipolaricaulota > Bipolaricaulia > UBA7950 > UBA9294 > M55B144. Next base: position 1,138 of record CAZRQM010000113.1, read on the forward strand.
GGGACCGCGTGCTCTATCTCCATGCTAGCGATTGCGCTTCAATCGTGACATGTACTGGCTGATACTGGAAGCCTGCTCGACGTTGAGCGTCTCTTCCACCACGCGTCTCAGGTGATCATCGCTCAGTGCGTGCCCGGCGTTGGCGCTGAATTTGTCGATCAGCTCTGCATCGCTGAGCGGTCGCTCCGCGCGCCCCTTGGCGTGATCCTCTTGTTTGGTGTAGGTGTTCCCATCGGCGGTCGTGATGCTGACGATCGCGCGCTTGATCTTGGGGAAGAGGGCGTCGATCTCCGGATCGGCGATGACTTTGATCTTCGGCAGAAGCTCCCACACGAACGGGTCCTTCAGCGCCTCCTCCTCGAAGTATGAGGGGAGGACGTTCCCCTTGGCGACGGCGACGGCGATGCAGTAGGGAAGGGAGTGATCGGCCGTTTCCTTCGTCGTCGGCTGGTACTTGCTCGCATCGGAGAGGATGTCCGCGCCGCGGGTGGTGGTCTTAACAATGACCTGTTCCACAGTGTGCGGATCGATCCTGTTCTCCGCCATCACTTCAAGCGCAGCGGTGATCGGCTGGTGGGTCAGTGCCTCGGTGGGGAACGCCTTGTACCCGCACTCGGTGATCATGAACTTATCTCCCAAGCCGGAGAGTATCTTCTCCGGGTCCCAAGTCACGTTCCTGATCACTTCGAACACCCCTTCCTTCCCTTCGAACAGTTCTTCAGATCCGGTGTAGCCGGTGACTGCCAGAAGCGCTGCGCGTACGCCGGCCTCGGTGGCCATCGGGTCGGCGGTGTTCTTCATGTTGGTCAGGTGCCCGGCGACGACTCCCCCGAGGGTGAAGTGGCTCGATCCGCTGATTCCCACAGCGTAGACGAGCTGATCCTCGCTGAGGCCGAGCATCCGTCCGGCAACGAGCGGGCTAACGAATTGGGTGAGTGAGGCGTGGTGCCAGCCGACCTCGCGCACGCCGGGATCCGCGGCGAGGCACATCCGCATCTCCAGTTCGTAGGCGATGACGATCCCCACGATCATGTCCTTGCCGCTTGCGCCGTGCATCTCTCCCGCGGCGAGTGCAGCGGGGATGATGTCCGACGGATGGGCTGGGTCCTGCTTCCAGTAGATGTCGTTGTAGTCCATCGCCCGTAGCAGGAGGGCGTTCATCAGCGCGGCGTTGGGTGCATTCGTCCTCGTGCCGTGGCCGATGATCGTCGCCTGTTGATTTCCGCCGAGTTGCTCAACGTAGCGGTACGCCTGCCGCATGTCCTCATGATCGAGGGCGGCGAGGGCGCAGCCAACGCTATCTAAGAGGAAGCGCTTCGCCTCCTTGCGCGCTGGTTCAGGGATGGCGTCGTAGTGAAGAGATCGCGCGAAGCGAGCCAATTTCCGGCTGATCGAGTCCATACCTCCCTCCTATGCCGCCGCGGCGATTGCTTCCGCCATCTGCGTTGTGGTCGATGATCCGCCCATGTCGTAAGTGCGGACCCTACCGTCAGCGATTACCCGTGCGACCGCATTCTCGATCCGCTCGGCCTTCTCTCTCTCGCCGAGGTAGTCGAGCATCATCTTTGCCGCGCGGATCGTCGCGATGGGGTTGACCTTGTTCTTACCGGCGTACTTTGGGGCGGAGCCGTGCGTCGGCTCGAAGACGGCGTAGTCGTCGCCGATGTTCCCCGATGCCGCAAAGCCCAATCCTCCGACGAGTTGTGCGGCGAGGTCGGAGATGATGTCGCCAAACAGGTTCGTGGAAACGAGAACGCTGTACTTCTGCGGGTTCTTTACCAGCCACATGCACATCGCGTCGATGTTCGCCTCCCACAGCTCGATCCCCGGATACTCCTGCGCGATCTTCCTCGTCTCGCGCACCATCAGCCCCGATGTCTCGCGGATGACGTTTGGTTTCTCCACTACCGTGACCGTGCGATAGCCGTGCTTCTTCGCGTATTCGAAGGCATCGCGTGCGATTGTCTGACACCCCGCCCGCGTGAAGATGCGGGCCGAGATGGCCATATCCTCGTTAGGGACACTATCGTAGCGCTTCATCTTGGGATGAGTGCCGAGTGCAGCGCGTACGACCTCCGGAACGGGGTGGAACTCAACTCCGGAGTACAGCCCCTCCGTGTTCTCGCGGAACACAACAAGGTCAATGTCATCGCGCACGTTGAGCGGATTCCCGGGATAGGCCTTGCACGGCCGCAGGTTCGTGTGCAAGTTGAACATCTGCCGCAGGCCGACGATCGGACTCGAATAGACGAACCCCTTCCCCTGCAGATTGGGCACCAACTCCTTTGCCGCCTCGTCCTTTGGCTTAGATGTGATCGCGCCGAACAGGCAGGCGTCCGTGGACTTCAGCAGATCGATCGTCCGCGCGGGAAGCGGATTACCCTCGCTCTTCCAGAATTCCCACCCGATGTCACCGGGTATGTATTCGGCATCGAAGCCGACCTTATCAAGCACCAATCGCGCCGCGTCGAGCACATCCGTGCCCACACCGTCTCCGGGGAGCCATGCGATGCGGTATTTGCTCATCTTCTCCGTCCTCCTCTAGGATCGTGGTGACGTGATTATACCCAGCGGACAGCGCGCGGCTAGGGCGGTATTGGCATGGACCAACTTGCATCTCGAACCATGTGGCTATAGTCTATAGCTCTTACTAGACTAACAACACACGAGGGCCAAGAGTATGTGGACACTGATCGCGGGCGCATTCATGGGATGGGGATTGGGCGCGAACGACGCTGCCAATCTGTTCGGACCCGCTGTGGGGAGTCGCGCGCTACGTTTCTGGACGGCGGCGAGCCTCGCCTCGCTGTTTGTCGTCATCGGTGCGGTCCTCATGGGGAGTCGCGGGTTCGCTACCTACGGGGCGATCGGGACGCAGACGCTTGTCTCCAGCTTTACAGTGATGCTCGCTGCTGGGATCACCGTCGCCGTCATGACCTTGCTTGGCCTTCCTATTTCGAGTACCCAAGCAACAGTCGGGGCGATTATCGGAGGGAGCCTGCTCAACGCAAGCGGCGTAAACCTGCAACCGCTTGTAAAGATCTTTCTGTCTTGGGTCCTGACCCCGATTGGGGGCATGGCCGCCGCTTACATTCCCTATAAGATCATCACACTCTATCCGCACACGCTGGTTGGGCGCTTCGCTAGCCACGATCGCTTCATCCGCTGGGGAATCGTGCTTGTTACCTGTTACGGGGCCTTCTCCCTGGG
>CAZRQM010000114.1:0-4290 GCA_964602385.1 uncultured Thermotogae bacterium
CCAAGCTCAATGGCAAGCTGGATTACCTCGTCGTGAAAGCGCGGCGATCCCTCCCCCAGGTCGAGCATGTCCCCGAAGACGAAGGCTAGGCGCTTCACAGGTGGTTTGAGGTTAGCGAGCGTCATCAGTGCGGCACGTGTTGACTCGGGGTTCGCGTTGTACGAGTCGTCGAGGATGTAGCCGAACGGGACAGGAAGCAGGTTCAGTCGATGGGAAAACGGCGAGAAGGTCGTTACCCGCTCCTCGATCTCCCGTGCAGGCGTACCAAGTTCGAGCGCGGTGGCCACGGCGAGGAGGATGTTCGTAGCGTTGTGCGCTCCGAGGAGGCGCGTCTCGAGGTGCAGACGAGGCGACTGCGTATCGAGGATCAGCCCCCTCTCCGAAAAGGAGATCTTTCCGCGCAGTTCTCCGCCGTGTACGCCGACGGTCGTCATGTTGCCGGTGTACGTTTCTGCCAGTGCCGCAAGCGGGGGTGAGTCGACGTTCACGAAAGCCTTCCCGTAGGGAGAGAGCGCGCGTACCAGATCCCACTTTTCTTGCGCGACCGCGTCGATGCTTCGTAATCCCTTCAGGTGACCACGTCCGGCAAGAGTAATTACCCCGATACTTGGCGAGAGGAGAGAGGCGAGGGACGCGATCTCACCTGGCCCACTCGCGCCGAGCTCAAACAGACCCACTTCCGCCTTCTGCGGCATCGCCAGGAGCGCAAGCGGAAGGCCGATCTCAGTGTTGTAGTTTCCCGGTGCCGAGTAGACGTCCCTCGTGTCCTGCAGCAAGTGACAAAGGAGGGATCTGGTCGTCGTTTTGCCGCAAGTGCCGGTGATCCCGACGAAGGTCGCCTGTAGCTCTTTGCGCCACGCCGCAGCGAGCCTGTGTAAGGAAATGACCACGTCATCGACCACGATCAGGTTGGAAGCGTTGTCCGGCACAGCCGCTTTATCGGAGATGATCGCCCCGCACGCCCCTCGTGAGAAAGCCTGCGTGAGAAAGGCGTGTCCGTCTGTACGTTCGCCCTTGATGGCGATGAATAGGTCGCTGGGCTGAACGAGGCGTGAGTCGTGGATGACCCGCGCCACTTTTGCATCGCAGCCTTTGAGAATCCTCCCCTCGACTATTCGCGCTATCTGCTGCAGGGTGAACACGCTACTACCCGGAATCTTCTGGCAGGCCCATTGGCACGGTCACCTCGCGCGTGTCATACAGGAAGTAGCCGGTGATGTCGGTCCTCACCTTATCAACCCCCTGCATCCCGTTCGGGGAGGCATAATCCCAGGCGAAGAGCTCCACTGTGAGGGTGTCGTAGGTCGGCAGGTCCTCTATTGCCTGGATGAGGTCGTCGAGCGACTCGAACTCCACGGGTGTCTCCCCTTCCTCCAACAGCCGCGGCCCGCTATAGGCGCGTACCGTGATGTCATCGGCGAACAACCAATCAGGGACGGCGATCTCCCCTTCTACCGTCTGCGTGCCTCCCTGATAGGTCTGGAGGACGACAGTGTAGTGGAGCGTGTCGCCGGGAGCGTATGAGTCCTTGTCCAGCTCGAGGTGGTTGATGTGCATCGCCTTGATCTCTTGCGTGATCTGCATCGAGGCCGTGATCCGCGTGATCTGCGGGTCGGTGAAGTCGTTGTACTGCAGGAAGTTGACGATCCCGGCGAGTTGCCATGGAGGGTAGATGGCGATGTCCTGCGTGCTCAGGAAGAGATCGCGCCGTTCGAGAGGAAACGGCATCCCGTCTCCGATGATCTGGTAGTTCACCTCCACCGTTCCCTGGCCGATCCGATCGAGCGTCTCATCGATCGCGTTCAGACCGGACGCAAGGATGAGGTCGGGCATGATCCGAGGCTCATCGACGAGCTGGATCTGAAAGTTCTTTGTAGCCTTCGAGTCGAGATCAAGGACGCCGATTGCAAGATCGATCGTGCTCGCTTGGTGGCCGATTGCGCCTCCGATTCCGCTTGCGCGATCCTCAAGAATCGTTCCGAGCGTCTCCCCAATAGTTCCCAGCTTGAACGAGGCGTCGTAGGCCTTCATCGTGTCGTAGATGTGGACGCTCGTCAGGGGAAAGTCGGCCTCCCCGTTTGACAGGAACGGGTGTCCGAACCCGATGACGAGGTCATTGTCCCGGTAAGTCACCGTCCCCAGCGCCCCGATCGTCACGTCGCCGCTTGCCAGGGCGACGCCGATCCCGCTTCCCGGCACCAGATCGAGCACTGAATCTGCTCCGTTCGTCGTCCCTCCGGAGATCGGGTTGAGGCGTAGACCGAACGAGGAGAGACCAGACATTCGTGGGGCGACGGTGATGGGAAGAAAGTCGCTCACGAGCCCAGTCGGTGGCGCGGCGGTGTATCCGTCCATCAGGGTGGTGAGAGATCTTCCCGACAGCCCGCTCACGAGTAGTGGCGAGGAAACGGGGTAGGCGAAGATCGTGTCTGGCGCGCTGCGCAGGTCTTCGTTGCTCGGAAGAGCTGCCGTCTCAGTCAAGGTTACTCCGGCGAGGATAGCGTCGGATTTGGGAAGAGACGAGAGCGGCGCGCCGTTCATCGAGTCGATGATCCGAAGCATCTGTTCGATTGGTGTCACGAGCCCGATTGGGGTTAGCTCCTTAGACCAGGCAGCAGCGCGGCTGAGAGCGCCGATCAGCTTTCCGTCGATGTAGACGGGGCTTCCACTCATCCCTTGAGCGATCCCACCCGATCTGCCGATTGCCTCGCCGCTCACGCGCACGACGATGAAATCGGAAGAATCTCCCGGCTCATCGATCACGCCGATCACCGAGACATTGAACTCGCTGATCGTATCATCGGCAACGATCGTCTTGCCTATGCCGGTGATTCCCGGCTCTATCTCACTTAAGAACATGAAGTCACTGCGCGTGTAGCCGAAGCCGACCACCACCACAGCCATCAAGATGATTCCCCAGAGCAACGCTCCTTTCTTGCCCACGCTTCCTCCTTAGCAACAGATCGAATCGTACAGCACATCTCCACTAGTCCATCGTGTTTCTCGCATAAGCATAAGTATTGGAAGTGACATTGACAAGAACTCGCGCCCGATAGAAGATCACCGTTTGTGTCGCTCGAAGGGTGTGATCCTTCCATCGCTACCACCGAGAGACTCGCATTGATGCATATCCTGCAAGGTCAATTATGAGGAGGTTGCGTGCTTCACACGACAGCACGGATCGAACTTTCCGCGTTGGCGGAGAATATCGATATTGTCCGTGACCGCCTACCGCAAGGGACGAAGGTGCTGTTCGCCGTCAAGTCTGATGGTTATGGTCATGGGATCGAAGCGGTCTCCCGTACCGCGGAAGATGCGGGGATCGACTACCTTGGAGCAGCCACGGTAGAAGAAGGAGGGAAGATCCGCGCAGCCAGGGTTAAGCTCCCGATCTTGTTACTCAGCCCTCTCCTCCCACAGGAGATTCATACTGCCCTGGATCTCGGCTTAACTTCGTTCATCAATGATCTCGCGTCCGCACGCCTTGTCGCTCAATCCGCCAGGCAGATGAAGAAGAGCTTGAACGTACAGGTGAACGTCGACACGGGGATGGGGCGGTTCGGGGTGAGATCAGATCGTGCCCTCTCATTCTTCAAGCAGCTTCGCTTGCTTGATGAGATCAATGTTGAAGGTGTGTTCAGCCACCTTTCATCGGCTGAGGCAGAGACCGCTGAGGCGAGGGCTCACAGCATGCTGCAGATCGAGCGGTTCGAGGCGCTTCTTTCTTCGCTTGACGATGCGGGCATGCTTCCCAGCTTGCGGCACATCGGAAACTCCGCTGCGGTGATCCAGTTCCCAGAGAAAGTGCTCTCGGCACCGCTCAACATGGTGCGAATCGGGACGCTATTCTACGGGTACCCCGAAGTGGAGCGGCCATGGATCGGATCGATTAGACCGATAGCGACCCTCACTTCGCGCGTGATCCACCTCAAGGATCTCTCGCCGGGTGACTGTGTGGGGTACGACTGCACGTATCGAGCGGCCCGAGAGCGACGGGTTGCAATCATCTCAATCGGCTACGGGTCTGGGTTCCCTCCGGCGCTTTCTAACTGCGGTCGTGTGTGGCTACGCGGCGTGTCTTCCCCGGTTGTGGGAAAGATCTGTTTGGATCACACGATCATCGATGTGACTGATATCCCTGATGTCGCGATCGGCGACAGTGTGGAGATCTTCGGCCCTGACCACCCCGCTGACCAACTGGCGGAGATGGCCGGGCTTTCGGTCCGCAAGCTGCTCGTGCCGATGTTACGGGCTGCGAGCGATCGAAGATACGACTGAGCAAGCGCAGCC
>CAZRQM010000115.1:0-4134 GCA_964602385.1 uncultured Thermotogae bacterium
CGGATAGGATCCATCGTCTCCAGCAGCTTACCTGCGTGCATCAGCTTCACCCCATCACCGACGAGGGCGTCCATTCGCACGAGTTCGTGGGCCCGCATCTTTCCGCGATAGATGAAGCCGCGCGGCGTCCCGGCGATGAGCCCGCCCTCCACAAGTGACTGCAACAGAGGCTTCTCCGCAAGCGTTAGTTCCGCCTCTTGCAGAGGAAGCTCGGCTGCGGCGCAAATCATGTGTCCGGCGACGAGGCGCGGGTTGTCCGGCCTGATCACGATCTGTGAGCGTTCCCTCCCCAGGAAGGCATCGGGGTGGTGCATGAAGTACCGATCGAGCGGGTTCTCCTGTGGCATGAACACGATAAGGGAGGGATCGGTCCCCCGACCGGCGCGGCCGGCCTGCTGCCACGCGGAGAGAAGGCTCCCGGGAAAGCCGACGAGGATGACCGCATCGAGGCTCCCGATATCGATCCCCGCTTCGAGCGCGCTTGTGGAGACAACGCCCTTGATCTCTCCCGTGCGCAGCCCGGCCTCGATCTCTCTCCTCTCCTGTGGCAGGTACCCGGCGCGATACGAGAGGATATCTCTCCCACCGAGGTCCTGCGCCCGGCGGGCGATCACCTCGGCCATCACCCTTGAGCGGGTGAAACATAGCGTCTGCACATGGGACTTAGATACGAATGCAAGCAGCCGCGCTGCCTGGGTCGTTATCGCACTGTTGGAATCGAGGAGCCCGTCCCAGAAACAGACCTGTCGTTCTCCCCGCGCAGCGGTCGCTTCACTCACCACGGAGAGATCCCTTCCAGTCAGGTCGCGGGCAAAGCCCTTCGGATTAGCCACCGACGCCGAGGCGAGCACGATCTGGGGAGAGGAGCCGTAGCGTGCGAGGATGCGATAGAGCCGCCGGAGAAGGAGAGCAACATTCGCGCCGAAGACGCCGCGGTACTGGTGCGCCTCGTCTATCACGATGTAGCGCAGGTTGGCGAAGAACCTGCTCCACTGGTGATGCCACGGGAGGTAGTAGTGCAGTGCGTGCGGGTTCGTGAGGATAATGCGCGCCGTACCCCTGATGCGCGCCCGCTTCCCCGTGGGGGTATCGCCATCGTAGACGCTTGCGTGAAGCTGAAGACCCAGCCCCTCTTCCAAATTCCTGAGCTTGTCGTACTGATCATTTGCCAGCGCTTTGAGGGGATAGATGTACAGCGCGCAGGCGCTTGCGTCGGTGAGTAACGTCTCAAAGATCGGAACGTTGAACGCAAGTGTCTTCCCGGAGGCGGTGGGCGTGGTGATGATCACGTTCTTGCCCGAGCGCAGTGCCTCGATCACCTCTACCTGATGCCGATAGAGACTGATCCCTCGCTCGCCTAAGTACCGCTCCATCGTGGGGTGCAGGCTAATATCCGCGGGGATCGCAGCCGTCGCCGGGATCTTCGCCACATGAACGATCTGATCACGGTACCAAGCCTCATCCTTGATGCGAGCAATCAGATCAATCGCCATCGCCAGAGTCCTTCAGCAGATGATCGAGGAGAAGCCCGAGGGAAGCGATGTCCTGTCTGTTGTGATTGACGATTGGAACGAGCGGCCCCGGATCGTGCGTGTCAAGGTACGTGGTGTAGTACTCGGGGACATCCTCGCTGGGAAGGTCCACGTCACGCGAAACGGCCAGTACTCGGTCTTCCACCGTGCCCAGACGCATGTCAGGCAGAGTGTCGCGGAATGCGCGGCGCGCGTGGTGCAGAAGGTCGATGTGCGGTAGCTCGTACGGAAACGGGAGACCGTAGTAGGAGAATCGCTCCCTCAGATATGTCCAGTCAAACGATTTGCCGTTGTAGCTTAGAAGCAAATCGCATCCCTTAAGCGCCATCCCGACCTGCTCCAGTATTCCCACCTCCTCATCGAACGAGCGGGCGAGGTACTGAACGATGCGCATTTCACCCTCATCAAGGAAACCGAGCGCGGCAAGGATAATGGGCGCATTTGATAGACCGAGCGTCTCAAGATCGAAGAAGAGCACTCGCTCGCGCGGGACCAAGCCAAGAAGCTGAAGGAAGAGTGGGCTCGATGCGGGAAGCCAGTGGGAGACCGTTTCATAGACTCGCCTGAGGTCGAGAGGATCACTCCATTGCGTAAGCAACGACCGCGCTTGATCACCCCACCGCGGGTGCTCGACAAGGGATGGAATCGAGGCGTATCCATCGGCCAGAAGCTTATTACCATGCTCATCACCGACACCGTACAGCAATCGCAAGTCGGAAAGCAGCCTCAGCTCAGCCTCCCTTCTCTCCGGAAGAGAAAGAGGCACGTCAACGACGCGCTCAATCTTCAGACAACATCCATACTCCCCTTGGCAGCTCTCGCCCTGGAGCAAGGAAGCAGGATCCAGTCCCCGATACCCGAGAAAAGCCCCTCCCGATTTCGCATGGGAGGGTCTGTCATTCGAGAAGGTTTGCCCCAGAAGCCACTTAGCGATCCTGTCGGCCGCGACTATCTCCTTTTTCGTGGATGCGCGTCGGTGATCATCCTTGCCTCACCAACGTAGGGCAGCAACGCCAACTTGCGTGCACGATTAATCTCAAGTGCCACCTGACGCTGATGTTTTGTGCACAGACGGGTTGCACGCTTAGGAAGAATCTTCCCCAAGCGGTTCATGTACTGCTTTAGCTCTTCTGGTTTCTTGTAGTCGAGAACGATCTCTCGCTCACAGACTCGGCACACTTGCTTTCGTTTGTAAAACATGACTTAGAAAGGAACCTCCTCATTTCCACTAGCCGATTGCTCGTCCTTGGCAGGAATGGTGCCGGCATCGTCCGATGTTCGAGCGCCTCCGAGGAACTGAACGCTCTGTGCGACTACCTCGACCATCTTCTTCTTCTCGCCGTCTTGGGTCTCAAAGCTGCTGATACGCAGTCTACCCTCTATGGCGACCGATCGTCCCTTGCTCAGGTAATTAGCGCAGTTCTCCGCCTGTGACCCCCAGGCAACGATTGGGACGAATGTCACATCATCCTGCAGCTGCCCGGACTTGTCTTTGTACTGCCGATTGATCGCGATGCTGAACTTCGTACGGGCCGTACCACCGGAAGTATACTGCAACTCCGGGTCTGCGGTAAGATTGCCGATCATGATTACCTTGTTGAGACCTGCCGACATTCCTGTATCTCCCTACTTACTCGTGGCGACAATCTGATAGCGGAGGATCTCCTCATCAATATTCAGCCGCTCGCAGATTGGGTTGACCGCCTGTGGAGGCATCTGAAACAAAGTAAGCCCATAATGCCCTTCTGTATGGTGCTGGATCTCGTAGGCTAGCACTCTCTTTCCCCAATCATCCACCTTGTCCACCTGTCCCCCGTTATCGGTGATCAGGCCGTGAATACGTTCCACCTTCTGGGTACGGTCTTCATCGGAGAGATCGGGACGCAACACATAAACAATCTCATATTCTTTCACTCTTACACCTCGCTGTCAGTATCAGAGCGTAACTTTACTCTGGAAACAGAGGGAAGTCAAATCGCAGCAAATCCCGTTCTGATGCAGAAAACTGTTTCAAGGCGTTGTGAGGTCACGCGCATGCATATCACTACAATGCCCTTCTCCTCTTGACAAGCCCGCGCCCGCTGCCTATAATGCTTGACATTCTCCTAAAGAAAGGGGGTGAAAAGGTGAACAAAGGGGAGTTCGTGGATAAGCTCTCGTCGAAGGCTGGTTTGTCCAAGAAGGGCGCCCGGGTGGCACTCGACGCGGTGATCGGCCTAATCACAGAGTCTCTCGCGTCCAACGAAGAAGTCCTGTTGACTGGTTTTGGCAAGTTTGAGACACGTGCGCGCAAGGAATCAAATAGGATTAACCCCCAGACGCAAAAGCGCATCACGGTTCCAAAGAAAGTCGTGCCCGCCTTCAAACCGGGGAAGAATCTGAAGGACATCGTTGCCAAGAAACTAACGGTGGTGGAAGACGGGTCTGGCCTTAAGGTCAAAGTGGGAAGATAAGGGGGATCGCGCTGACGCGTGACCCGATGACTCGGGGTGGCGTATTGATCAGAAGAGAGGCTAAGTCCTCTGAAAACGGCGGTTTGAGCAGCACCAGTAAGAGACATTTGTTCTCCATCCTAGTGCTGCTTGAACTGCTGTTGTCTTTT
>CAZRQM010000116.1:0-4088 GCA_964602385.1 uncultured Thermotogae bacterium
CTCGGGCTCGCTACCTCCTACCGCGACAAGTGGTACGGATGGAGAGAATCCCTGCGTGCTGTGCATAAGAACAGGCACTTGTCCATCGGCAAGATTCTCCTGCGTGGTCTGCCCCTTGTCGCTTCTGTCTTGTTGATCGTATTCATCGTCATTCGCAGCGGGAACACGGAGGGGCTGGTCTCGGGAACGGAGACGAGGGTGCGCTCCCTGCTGGAGACTCTGTTCATCGCGCGACCACGATTTAAGGAATTTCTGATCGGACACCCGCTGCTTTTTCTTTTCGGGGCGTGCAGTGGCGACCTCACACTCCTCCGCCTCCGCCCGTTCTTCCTACTCTTTGGTCTTATTGGACAGATGTCCATTCTGAACACCTTTGCCCATGCCCACACCCCTTTCCTCCTCTCGCTCCTGCGCAGTGCAAACGGCCTTATTCTCGGGCTTGCGTTCGGGATCTGCCTCTACATCGCACTGCGGCTTGTGCTGAAAGGGTGGCGCGCGTTGCGTGCACGCTGAGGTGTGAACGGTTGCGCCGAATGCTCTTCTGTCCTACCATCCGCGCTTAAGGAGGGGAGATGGACAAGAAGCTGATTGAACAGGGGATGGAGTTGATTCTGCGGGGAATCGGAACCGAGCAGCTTAACGATGAGGTGATCCGTAACACGCCTCGCCGGGTGGCCGAGATGTACGCCGAGTTCTTCGCCCAGGCCGACCGTAGCCCGTCTGATGTCCTCCAGGTTCTGTTCAACGAGGACTACGACCAGATGGTCGTCAGCAAGGACATCCCATTCTTCTCCCTGTGTGAGCACCACTTCCTCCCGTTCATCGGCGAGGCGGACATCGTGTACATCCCCAAGGGGAATCGGATCGTCGGCATAAGTAAGCTGGCGCGCGCGCTCGACATTGCCGCCGCCCGACCACAGCTACAGGAGCGGCTCACCTCTCAGCTCGCCGACGCGCTGATGGATCGTCTCGATCCCTACGGCGTTCTCGTCCGCATCGAGGCGACGCACCTGTGCATGACACTGCGCGGGGTGAAGAAACCGGGAACCAAGATGGTCACCTCAGCAATACGCGGGATATTCCTCACCAATCAGGCATCGCGTGAAGAGGCGCTCGCACTCATCGCCTAGATTCGATCCGCCAGGCATCAAGACGTGGATCATCCGCCGACAGAGGCATTGCTTCGGCTGTTCTCGTCGTTTCGGCGCGAGAAATCCGCAGAGCAACAGTCGCTCCATCGTCATGGTCGCAGTAGCGGGCGGCGATCCTGGCGGCAAGCGATAGCTCCTCTTCAGATGGATCGCCCTCAACAAGGGTAAGTGGGCCCATCACACTGCGAGGTTCGATCACGTAGCGCCCGCGTGCGAATTCCGCCATTGCCTCATTCTCGCCCTGGTTTCGTCCCACAAATACCTTGGTTCGCTCAGAGATCCGAAACTGGCGTCCATAGCGGAGGATGACGAATTCATCGATCCCCATCGCCTCTTTGCCCACATGCGTGAACGCATCGCGCAGTCGCGCGCCGTACACCTTGTCGGTGAGGATGCAGCCCCCGGCTGACTGCGGGTAATCGGTGATCCCGAGTTCCTCCGCGAGAGCGATCTGCTCTTGCCTGCTCCGTCCAGAGATGGAGAAGAGATCCTCACGCGAGATCCAGCCTTCTTTGACCGGCAATGTATCCGGAAGGAGGTTTGCCGATAGCGGGCGCAGCAGGCGATCGCCGAGGTCGCTCTCCACTGCGGCAATATCCAGGGCGCGTCGATGCTGGGACATCGGCCGTTGACCGAGCACCTCCCCGGTGACGACGAACTTGGCGCCCTCCTCATCCATCACACGCAATGCAGCCTTCAGCATCAAGATGCGACAGTCAATGCACGGATTCACCGCTGTGCCATATCCGTGCACCGGGTGCTTGATCACCTGCAGGTGTTCTTCGGACAGGTCAATAGTGCGGAGAGGTATGTGAAGCGATCGTGCCGTCGCCGCGATCATCTTCTCGCGCGTTGCATCAGCGTTGACAAAATATCTCACCGTGAGGCCGATCACATCGATCCCCGCACGTTTGACTACAAACGCGGCGAGTGTGCTATCAAGGCCCCCGGAGAGAAGGGCGACCGCGCGCACGCCGCCAGCTGAAGTTTCACTCCCAGTCCTTACGTTCTTCATCTAATCTTCACACCTCGCACCTAGAATCATAACGCTTTCCAAAGACGCATTCACACACTTAAGGAGGGGTACAGAATGAATACAAAGAGGATTTTGGTAATCGGCGTCTTGTTCGCGTTCATCGTGGCAGCGGGGATAACGGTAGTCCAGCTTAGCAACACAACAGGGAATCTGGCGATGGGCGGAGTGCCGGTCCTTGCTCAGGATCAATCGACGAATCAGGCGATCACCGATTCCGGACAGTCAGCTATCAAGGCAGCGATCGCTGCGGCCAGCCCGGCGGTGGTGCGAGTGGACGTCACCGCCACAGTTGACGTGACAAGTCAGTTGAATGACATGTTCAACGATCCGTTCCTGAAGCGTTTCTTCGGCGAGCCACAGACCCCACAACAACAGCAACAGCGAGCGCTCGGATCGGGCTTTGCCATCGACTATGCTGGCCAGAAGCTGGTTGTGACAAACGAACATGTCATCGATAACGCAGACACCATCCGCGTAACTAGCCCAGATGGTGAAACATGGGATGCAACGGTAGTCGGAAGCGACACGGAACTCGACATCGCTATACTGAAGCTCGATAGAGACACATCCAAGCTCCCCACCGTCACACTCGGTGATTCCTCCAAGGTAGAGATCGGAGACTGGGCGATCGCCATCGGAAACCCGATCGGCATGTCGTACACCGTAACGATGGGAATCATCAGCGCCCTCGGACGTGACCTCCAGAAGCCGGACGGCAATGGCTACTACAACAACCTTATTCAGACCGACGCCGCGATCAATCCCGGAAACAGCGGTGGCCCACTGGTGAACGCACAGGGACAGGTTGTGGGGATCAACACGTTGATCGCACGTGAGTCGTCAAGCGGGATCGCTGTTGAAGGGATCAACTTCGCTATTTCCATCAACCAAGTGAAGGAGGTCCTCGACCAGCTCGTCGCTACGGGCAAGGTCACCCGCGCCTACCTTGGTGTTTACATTCAGGACATCACCAAGGCCATGGAGAAGACTTTCGGAGTCACCGCTGGTGAAGGTGTTCTCGTATCAGACACCATCTCCGAATCGCCTGCTGACAAGGCAGGAATCAAGTCGGGAGACGTTATCACCAAGGTCAACGGTGAAGCGGTCGGATCGACCGATGAGCTGATCCAGACGATCTCGACGAAACCAGTGGGGAGCGTAGTCACGTTGGACATCGTGCGTGACAATGCGCCTCTGCAGGTGCAGGTAACGCTGGCTGAGAAGCCCAGCGAAGCTCAACTCGCGACGACGACCACACCGAGCGGCAAGGAGACAAACGCGGTCGAAAAGTTCGGACTTGCGGTGGGATCGATATCCTCCGCAACTGCCCAGCGCTTGGGATTGCAATCGCCCCAAGGAGTTGTCATAATCGACGTAGATCCAGGCAGCAGAGCTGACTGGGCGGGACTAGAGAAGGATGACGTCATCCGTGAGATAAACCGCCAGCCGGTCCAATCGGTTGACGACTGGAACTCAATGGTACAGAACTTGGATGACAATGCGGTATTGATGTTCACCATCGCGCGCGGTGGGAGAACGTACTTTGTGACCCTGAACTAATAAGGGTCATCGGAGAGTAGCGCAGCTTGGTTAGCGCGCAGCGTTCGGGACGCTGAGGCCGCCGGTTCGAATCCGGCCTCTCCGATTAGATGCGGGAGTAGCTCAATGGTAGAGCACTGGCCTTCCAAGCCAGCTATGCGGGTTCGATCCCCGTCTTCCGCTCTTGATGAGATGCGCCCGTAGCTCAGTGGACAGAGCAACGGCCTTCTAAGCCGTCGGCCGGAGGTTCGAATCCTCCCGGGCGTAGATGGCTTTCTTGGAATGGGGAGTGTGGCGCAGTTGGTTAGCGCGCTGGGTTGTGGACCCAGAGGGCGCGGGTTCGAGTCCCGTCACTCCTCCCA
>CAZRQM010000117.1:0-4084 GCA_964602385.1 uncultured Thermotogae bacterium
GGCCTGGCTCAGAGCCTCAACGGTCGGGTAGTCGAACAGCACGGAAAGCGGAAGTGAGACATCGAATGTCTTCTCGATTCGTACGATCAATTGTACCGCGAGAAGGGAATGGCCCCCAAGATCGAAGAAATTGTCACGGACGCCGACATCCGCTGACTTGAGGAGCTGGAGCCAGATCTCTTTCATCCGCTTCTCGATGTCCGTATGCGGAGGAGCAGAAAGAGATTCATCTGCTTGGCCCCCGCTTGAAGGCTCGGGAAGGGCAGTAAGGTCGGTCTTTCCCGTTGGCGTCAGCGGAAATTCCAGCAGGGGGACATAGAACGCTGGGATCATGTACTCAGGTAGCAGCTTGCTTGCGTGTGCCTTCAGAGAATCACGGGAGATTGAATCTGCGTGCGCGGGGATGATATACGCCACGAGAACCGGATCTCCTCGTTGAAATTCGCGCAATACAACTCGTGCGTCGTCAACATCAGGATGCTGCTTCAGTATGTGCTCGATCTCGCCTGGTTCTACACGAAAACCTCTTATCTTCAGTTGTCGGTCCAGTCGATCGAGGTACTCGATGTTGCCGTTCGGGAGAAGACGGACACGGTCCCCGGTTCGATAGAGACGATCTCCAGGACGGTCACTGAATGGGTTGGGGATGAATCGCTCAGCGGTCATAGCGGGGTCGCCCAGGTATCCTCTCGCCAGGCCGTCACCGCCAATGTACAGCTCGCCCGGGACGCCGATTGGCGCAACTCTTGCTTGTGAGTCCAGAACATAGACCTTCGTGTTGCCGATTGGGCGACCGATCGGAACAGAACTCATTCGCGGATCGAAATCGGCGGGTATTCGATAGCAGCAAGTGAACGTGGTTCCCTCTGTAGGCCCGTAGCCATTGATGATCGATGTCTCCTGGAGGACCCGCAGTGCCTTAACCACGTGAGGCACGGACAGCGGTTCTCCTCCGATCAGCAATTGACGCACCGTAGATAGAACTGCCGGGTCTTCATCGACGATCGCATTGAACCATGTGGCGGTCAGCCAGAGCGTATCTATCTGGAACTCACGCAGCAGTCTGCGCAGCTCGGACATGCTTGGAGTTCGATCCGGGCTCAGTACGCACTGTCCACCATTGAGAAGCGCCGCCCAAATCTCAAATGTCGACGCATCAAACGCGGGTGATGCAAGCTGCAGGATGCGAGGACGATCCGCAAGATTCACGTATTCGACTCCCTTGACCAACCGCAGGACGCCGCGATGGGTCACCTCGACCCCCTTGGGGCGGCCGGTAGATCCCGACGTGAACATAACGTAGGCCAGTCCGTCCGCGGCGGTATCCACGTGTGGCGGCGCGGCAACAGGCTCCTGCACGAGTCTGGCCTGAAGCTCGTCGATGATGATGAGCGGGATACTTCCGGAAGGCAATGCGCTGGACACGCTAGAATGCGAAAGCACGCATGTTGGCTGGCTGTCTTCGATCATATGACGCAGACGGTCTCTAGGCTGACGTGGATCCAGCGGCATATAGGCAGCCCCTGCCTTTAAGATGCCTAGGAACGAGACAATCATTTCTAGGGATCGCTCCATGTAGACGCCCACCAGCGACTGGGAGCGTACTCCTTCTAGGTGCAGGTGGTGGGCCAGTTGATTCGATCGTTGATCGAGCTCTTGATAGGTCATTCGGCGGTTCCCGAATGTGACCGCGATGTCATTGGGCAACTTCGTTACTTGGTTCTCAAACTCCTGCTGGATGGTGCTTTCACGAGGATATACACGATTGGTTTGGTTGAGCGCCGCAATCAGCTTCTCCGTGCCACGATCGACGGTCAGCGGGATGGAATTGATGCTGTCGTCTGGATGTTCCGCAATGGCCTCACAGATGTGGCAGAAGTACCGCAGCATGTGCTGCGCCGTCGAATGATCGAAGAGCGCGGTCTTGTACTGCATCGACACCGCAAGACCTGTTGTCGACTCATGAGCTGAAGTGCTGACGTCGAACTTCGACATTTCCATGGGGATGGCAATGCGCTCGGAGACGAGCCCGGCGAGCTGGAGAGAGCAGGGCTCTCCGTGCTGCAAAGCGAGGGTCACCTGGAAGAACGGGTTCTGATTCCGCACTCGCGACGGTTGGAGCTCAGCGACCAAGAGCTCGAACGGCAATTCTTGATGTTCATACGCGTCAAGACAGATATCACGAACGCTTCTCAAGAAATCGCGGAAGCTTGGCTCTCCTGAGAGATCCTCGCGAAGAACCAGCATGTTCACAAAGAGGCCCATCGCGTTTTCCACATCGAACCGGATTCTACCGGCGATCGGAGCGCCCACACAGATGTCGTCCTGCCCAGTGTAGCGACGGAGCATGATCATCAGGACCGCGAGAAGCACCATGAACAGCGTCGCATTCTCTTCGCGTCCCAGACGCTTCAATTGGTCCGCCAGGGATGTCGGCAGGTTCACAGAGACCGAGGCCCCGTGATGGTCCGGCTTGGCACCCCTCGCGCGATCCGTTGGTAGTCTGAGGCGAGAGGCTCCTTCGAGCTGTCGTCTCCAATACGCCAGATCGCGTTCAAGAAGGCTCCCCTGAAGACGCTCTCGCTGCCTCAAGGCGTAGTCTGCATACTGAATCGTCTGTTCGGGAAGCTTCGGTTCTTCGCCATGGACCAGCGCGTTGTACAGCACGGAGAGCTCGTGTGACAAGAGGTCCGTTGACCAGCCGTCCGTTGCGATGTGATGAATCACCAGAAGGAGAATGTGATCGTCCGAGGCGAGGCGGAATAGCCGTGCGCGAAGCATGAGATCTGAGGAGAGATCGAACGGCCTGTGCGCTTCCTGGATTATGTGGGCTTGAACCTCGTCGTCGCGCCGTCCTTCGGGAAGCGTCGAAAGGTCGAGCTTCGCCCAATCCACCGGACAGGGAGGATGAATCACCTGGACTGGGACACCTTCTGAAGCCTCGTAGGAGGTTCGAATCACTTCGTGCCTCGCCACGATGGCGTCGAGCGCCTCTTGAAGAGCTTGCTCCACCAACGGACCGGTTAGATGAAACGCCAGTGGGAGGTTGTATGTGGACGTTTCGGGTTCCTGCTGCTCAAGAAGCCACAATCCTTCTTGGGCGAAAGACATCGGGACTCGTCTGATCTGCGATACAAGAGAGTCTTTCCGCGATGGAGGTTCCCTGATGAACTTGTTCGACATGGTTCCTATAGATCTCTCCCTAGTTGACGCTTCTGCGTACCCCGAGCCATCATAGAGTTTCCTCCTCGGTTGAGGCGTTGTCGATGAACAACGCGAGTTCGGCGATCGTTGGGCGCTCGAACTGAATCCGGATCGGGACGCGGACGTTCAATGCCTCCTCGATTCGATTGATGACACGAACAGCCAGCAGCGAATGACCTCCCAGGTCGAAGAAATCGTCCGTGCTGCCCACGCGATCGAGCTTCAGCACCTCTTCCCAGATCTCCGCCAGCCTTTTCTCTGTCTCGCTCGTCGGAGGGACGTATCGATCGACTGAACCTGCGCGACTCCAGTCGGGTTGCGGAAGAGCCCGCGGATCGATCTTGCCAGTCGGAAGCAAGGGAAAATCATTAATGGACACGAAGACGGATGGGAGCATAAAGCTCGGCAACTGCTGCTGTAGGTGCTGGCGAAGCGCGCTCTCATCCCACGGCCGATCTCCCGTCCAGACAACGTAGGCAGCCAGGCGGACATCGTCCTCCGCGAGGGTACAGGTGGTGGCGCAACATGCCGCAACCTGCGGATGACTCTCAACCGCCAACTCGATCTCTCTCAGCTCAATTCGATGCCCCCGAATCTTGACCTGGCGATCGCCTCTGCCAAGGAATTCTATGGTCCCATCGTCCAAGTACCGCCCTAGATCGCCCGTCCTGAACACTCGGTCTACGGCTCCGGTGTTGAAGGGGTTAGGGATAAACCGCTCCTCTGTGAGATCTGGTTCGTTCAGATATCCGCGAGAGACGCCGATGCCACCGATGAGGATCTCTCCCGTCACGCCGATCGGCACCGGTTCAAGCATGTCGTTCACGATGTAGATCTGATAGTCGGGGAATGGTCTGCCGATGGGAACGTCCCGCTCCGG
>CAZRQM010000118.1:0-3996 GCA_964602385.1 uncultured Thermotogae bacterium
CAACTCGTTGCCCACATCCAGATCGAGATCTCTCCCCAAGTCCAGCAGCCGATCCTCCTCTCCATCACGTAGGTCCAGAAGGAGATCCCGATCCACCCACCCCTTAATCTCAGGGATTGTCGCTGGGAGAAGCCGGGCAGAGAGAGGACGGAGGACGAGTCCCCGTATCCCAAGATCCTCGGTGATGCGTTCCATCTCCTGCTCGGAGAGGCCGTGATGATTCACCACCTCGCCGGTGATGATGAAATCAACCTTGAGACGCTGCGCAAACCGGATGGCACGCGAGAGCATCAGGGTACGACAGCTAAGGCAGCTACGCAAGAGAGAGAAAGGCTGACCTGGAAGGATGTTTGCCAGCCTGCGGTAGTCATTCTTCAGGGACTGGGTGCGAAAAACCGTTCCCGGCCATTCGTCCTTGACTAGCTCGCGCAGGCCGTCGGGCTCTTCGAAGAACGGCGAGCGAAAGTGCAACAGGAAGATCTTGTCGACCGCTGACGATCGTTGCACCAGCCGCGCCGCCACCCGGCTGGCCAAACTGCCAGAAAACAAGGCGAGTGCCGTTACCACGCGTCATCCCTGGGCATTTTCCTCCCTATAGCCTTGGCTCAATCAGCCCATAAGCTCCATCCTGCCTGTGATATATAACACTTACTGCATCTGTCTCAACATCAATGAACACCAAGAAGTTCTTCTCAAGGGCATCAAGCTGCAAAGCAGCCTCCTCCGGCGTCATCGGTTTCTGAAAGTACGTACGTGTACGCACGATTTCACGATTGTGGCTCGCTTGCTCGTCCTCATCCATCTCGGCAACGGGGGCATTCCCTCCATGATCGTTAAGATGGTCATTGTACTTCACCAGCTGCCGCTTGAGCTTGTCGATCGCTCCGTCGACCGAGGCGTACATGTCTGAGGATTCTTCCTTCGCCTTGATCAGCTTTCGATTCGTTAGGTGGGCGTGGAAATCGGCAATTTGGCGCTCCTTCTCCACTGAAAGAACCGCATCGATGCTGATGATCCTATCGAAGTAACGATTGAGCCCTTCCGTCTTGTTCAACACATACTCGCGCAGCGTGTCGCTTGATCCGGTGTGTCGCTCAACGATCTTTACCTTCATGCCCCCTCCTTTGTACAATCTCATTGTAGCCAGACGGAGGGGACTAGTCAACGCTCATGTGCTTCAAACTAAGATACCGACGGCTCTTCCTACTGTTCTCCCAGTTGAACAAGGCGATCACGAATAAGGGCCATAATCTGGTGCAGATCGGGGGGGGCAACGTCGGGTTGGAAAACGCCAAATTCACGTGTAACAAACTCCTTGAGATTGCTGTGGTAGTGCATCTTGCTGCTGCGCCGTTCGCGCGCAAGAAGCCCAATCTCCAGGAAGTCACGCGGAGGATCGTTCTCGATGACTCCACGGGCACAGTTGGTCCACGCGGCGATCTGATCGACTGAATAGGATAATGGAGCGTGCCCGATGACAAACGCGAGTATCCGCCGGTGTAGGATATTCTTTCTGGCGGCACGGTTAACTATTCGATCGATGTGCCGCTCAACCGCGTCGGGAAGGGTGATCGATTCCGTAGGAGATGACGTGGGCGATGGTGTTGGCGATTCTGTGACCAGTGGCGTAACCAGTGGTTCGATGTCGATCACCCCAACGGGCGCACCAACTGAGAAGCGCTCTCCCTTCGTCGCCATTGGCCGCACGGAATACTGCGTTGCGGGAGTGTCCATCCTCGCCATCCCGCGATGCTCGACAGAGTGCACAATCGCCTTGCTGATATTCTGCACATCAGGGTAGGACGGTTGCGGCACCTCAACCTTGATGTATCCGAGGGTGCGTGCTATCCCTTCCAAACGGGCGATCGTCTCATCCTTCTTGATCGCCTCCGACTCGAGGCTGGCAAGCTGTCCCTCGAGCTGATCGATGCGCGTCTTCTTTCCTTTCCCTTGTTTCGCGTGTTCTATCGCTTCGATGATCGCCTGACTCACCTGTTTGAGCTGTGGAGTGACGACGACCTCAAGCGACGGGGTGAAGCCAGCGTGGAATGTCTCCCGCTCGCGCACGTAGATCGGTAGGACGGTGTCTCCGTTCATGTAGACACACTCGCCGGTGGACAGGGCGGTTATGATCTCCTTGGTCTCGGCCTTGCGCCAGGGGAGGAGTTCGGAGTAAACGCGCATGTCAACCTCGTGCACGACTCGGTGAAGAAGGAGCATCCCCGCCTGGCTGAGGACGTCCTTTTCAACCTTGGCGCTGCGCTGAGAGATGACGATTGCACCCAATCCCCGCTTTCGACCACGCAGGGCGATGCGCGCGATCAATTCCTTGAGCTCGGTCTTCACGCCCTGCGGGATGAACTCGTGCGCCTCCTCGATCCCGATTATGTAGGGGTGACGGAGCTTCCCCGCGAGGTTCCACAACGTGCTTAAGTATTCCTGGAGAAATGCGGTCCGTTCCTCGGAGAGGAAGCCCGAGAGGTCGACAACGACGGGGACATTCTTCTCCATGCTTATCTGCGCGATCTCCTCCGCGCAGTTTGCGTCCACCTCTATCTCCACACCTTCGCCGCGTCCGACGACCAGTACCTCATACTTCTCCTTCAGGCCGAAGTACTCACCGTCAATATCGATTATGGAGAGCGGGTAGTTATTGCGTAAGAGTTCTTCGAATATGACCCCGGCCGTGTTCGACTTACCCGAGCCACGTATACCGAGGATGGCGATGCACTGCCCGATGATGTCCTCCAATTCCAGATCGAGGTCGCTGCTAATCGAGAGTGGAGTTCCCATGGTACGCGGCAAGAGACAGCCTCCCTCTCGCCAGTAATCTCCTCTTTGTCGTTTGTGTGAAGAAGAGACTACCAAGAAGCACCCGGCCCTCACAGGGCGTATGTCCTATTCCTGGCGGTCCTCGTTCCCCTCCAGGTCGACTGAGAAGAGTCCCATCGCCACGGAGATCGCCTCCTCTCGCGTACAAATCTCACCTGAAAGGATGCGGTCGTGAACCTCCTCCAGCACCCTTCCCAAGCGGGGTCCAGGGCGAGCTCCCATTTCGATCAACACGTGCCCATCGACCAGTGCTCGCGCTTTCTTCAGGTCGCAGACACGCTCCATGTGATCGACAACGCGCAACGTCTCCCGCAGTATCGGAGCCCACCCGGATGACTTGTGCGCGCACGCCTCACAGTCAGCGACGAGCACCTGTAACAGATCGAAGAAGAGCGGATAGCGATCGCGCAGCCTCATAGTAGATGACGCAGTTCCGCCTTCCACGCTTCCTTCACTCACGAAGCGCACCTGTTTGCCGCGACCCATCTTGGGAAAATCGGCGATGCGCATGTGATTCTTCACCAGGAAGGCCAGACGGGCTATCTCGTGCCTGCTCATGTGCAGGCGCGCCCCGATCCTGCGAGCCATGCGCGCACTGATCGCTTCATGTCCGCCCATGTTCACACCGTCATTTCGCGCGAGGGCTCTTGGCTTTCCGATGTCGTGCAGGAGGATCGCCAGCTTGACGAGCGGATCGCGAACAAACTGATCACTGATGCGTGCAGCGAGGAGTGTATGCACGTACACATCCCCCTCCGGGTGGTACTCCTCTGGTTGCGGGACTCCTTTCATCGCCGTCACCTCGGGGAGGATGTGCTCAAGCAGGCCGAACTGATCGAGAAGCTCGATCCCCCTCGCCGAAGCGGGAGTGGCAAGCGTTCGCAGGAGCTCATCGCGAATCCGCTCCCAGGAGATCGACTCGATCTTGTTTGCGTTCTCAGCTATCGCCGCCGCCGTTGCCGGATCGATCACTCCACCGATTCGGCAAGCAAACCGGACTGCGCGCAGCATGCGCAGGTAGTCCTCGGCAAAGCGCACCTGCGGATCGCCAATCGCCCGAATGCGTCCGGCCTTCAAGTCCTCAATCCCACCAACAAGGTCAATCACCGTGCCATCGCGGGTAGCAGCAAGCCCGTTTATCGTCAGGTCGCGCCGTTTGACGTC
>CAZRQM010000119.1:0-3989 GCA_964602385.1 uncultured Thermotogae bacterium
AGATAAGGAGTTTACATTGCAGCAGCAATACTTACTAGAGCTTGAAGAGCGGTTCCTGCGCTACGTCGTGATCGACACGCAGAGCGACGAGGAATCGAAGAGTGCCCCCAGCACGGGAAAGCAGCTCGATCTGCAACGGATCTTGGCCGATGAGCTCGTCGCGCTCGGCGCGGACGACGTACGCATCACCGACTATGGCTGCCTCCTCGCGACAATCCCAGCACGCAACGTTCCTGCAGACGTCCCGACAGTGGCCTTTATCGCCCATGTTGACACCGCGCCGGCGTTCAGCGGCACGGGAGTGAAGCCGATCGTGCACCGCAGCTATGCTGGCGAAGAGATCGTCCTTCCCGACGATCCGACTCGCGTCATATCTCCTGATGAGGTTCCCGCGCTAGCGGGCAAGATCGGTGATGACATCATCACCGCCAGCGGAGCGACGCTCCTTGGCGCCGACGATAAGGCCGGCGTGGCGGAGATCATGGAGATGGCTGCGTACTTGCTTTCCGATGACACGATTGACCACGGCAGGATTCGTCACGGGAAGATTCGCCTCTGCTTCACCCCGGACGAAGAGGTCGGTCGCGGGGTGGAGAACCTGACCCTCGATGACTTGGGCGCTGATGTTGCCTACACCCTCGACGGCGGTGGCCTGGGCGAGGTGGCCTACGAGAGCTTCTCCGCCGATCATGCGATCATCAAGATCACCGGTGTGTCGATCCATCCGGGAACGGCCAAGGGCAAGATGGTGAACGCCCTCCAGTTGGCGGCACGCCTCGTGGACGCTCTTCCCCAGTACACACGCACTCCGGAGACAACATCAGGGCATGAGGGGTTCATCCACCTGTACAGGATGAGCGGCACATCCGCGGAAGCGGAACTGCATTTCATCCTGCGCGACTTCGAGCTTGAAGGGCTGGAGGCGCACGGGAAGCTCCTGCGCCAGGCGGGCGAGTTGATCGAGGCGAGCGACCCGCGCGCGAAGGTTGAATGCACGATCACCCCTCAGTACCGCAACATGCGTTACTGGTTGGAGAATAACATGCGCCCTGTCGAGCTGGCGATCGATGCCGTTAAGCAGGCGGGAATCGAGCCTGTGATCACGCCGATCCGCGGGGGAACGGACGGCGCGCGCCTGACCGAGATGGGACTTCCCACACCGAACCTGTTTGCCGGGATGTACAACGTGCACGGCCCGCTTGAGTGGGCGAGCCTACAGGACATGGAGAAGGCGGTCGACACCTGTCTCCACCTTGTGCAGTTGTGGACCACTGAAACGGTGGATAAGCCACGCACACAATGAGCTTGCTTGAAGCGGTGATGCTAATCTGCTTTGGCCTTAGTTGGCCCGTCTCTATCGCCAAAGCGTTACGCACGCGCCAGGTGGCCGGGAAGAGTCCAGTATTCATGATCCTGATCATGATCGGTTATGCCTGCGGAATAGGGCACAAACTCACCTATAACTTCGATTGGGTCACCGGTCTGTATGTGCTTAACATGGTGATGGTAGCGATCGATCTTGGCCTCTATTACCGCTACTCACGGATGACAACGGGCGACGCATAGGAATGATGCCGTATCTCCTACTGGTAAGAGCTCAAGAAGCTTGCAGCGTCACGTGGGGGCAAGTAACCTAATGTATCCGGTACTTACCGCCGATCGATGCAAGAAAAGGAGGAGGAACGAATGACAGATACTCGGATCGACAAACTCGCGGACGTTCTCGTCAACTACTCGGTGGCGATTAGGCCAAAGGACAAGGTCCTGATTCAGGGAGGAGCGGTCGCCGAGCCCCTATTGCAGGCGATCCTCACCAAGGTGATCCAGGCGGGAGGCTTCCCGCTCACCCTTGTTTCGCTCCCCGGGGCGGATGACATCCTCTATCGCTACGGCACGGATGAGCAGCTCTCACACATCCCCGAGCCGATGAAGCTTGTCATGGAGACTTACGACGCCAGCATCTCACTGATGAGCGCGCTCAACACGAAGGGACTTTCTAACGTTCCACCCGAGAAGATGGTAATCAGCAGCCGGGCGCGCAAGGAGATCATGGCCAAGGTGATGCAGCGCGCGGCGACGGGCGAGTTTAGGTGGGTGGGGACGCTCTATCCGACGAATGCCTACGCCCAGGATGCTGAAATGAGCCTTGCCGAGTACGAAGAGTTCGTGTTCAACGCCTGTCTTCCCGACATCGACGACCCGGTCGGATATTGGAAGCGTTTCTCCGTGTGGCAGCAGAAGATCGTCGCCCTCTTCGCTGGCAAGGAACGGGTGCGCGTTACCGGCCCCGACGTCGATCTGAAACTGAACATCGCCGGCCGCAGGTTCATCAACTGCGATGGAAAGAACAACATGCCCGATGGAGAAGTCTTCACCGGTCCGGTGGAGGAGAGCGTTGAGGGGCACGTTCGCTTCTCCTATCCCACGACCTTTCAGGGGCGGCGAGTTGATGGCGTCCACCTGTGGTTCGAAAAAGGAAAGGTAGTGCGTGCGACAGCCGAAAAGAACGAAGAGTTCCTGCTGAGCACGATCAACACCGATGAGGGATCACGCTACGTCGGTGAGTTCGCCATCGGAACAAACAGCGGGATCACGCGTGCCACGGGGAATACTTTGTTTGACGAGAAAATCGGTGGTAGCTTCCACATGGCCCTCGGAGCCGGATACCCCGAGAGCGGAAGCGTGAACGAGTCCTCCATCCACTGGGACATGATCTGCGATCTCAAGAACGGCGGCGAGATTCGTGTCGACGATGAGCTTGTCTACAAGGACGGAGAGTTCGTGGTTGACCTGTGACGACGCATAGCTACGGCGCACAGACAATGGGCGGACGGTTGCGCCGGGTCCTTGTCAAGCGGCCCGATAAGGCGTTCGCCGTTGAGGATTCAGTGAAATGGCATTACACCAATCGTCCGGATCTGAACATCGCGCGTGAGGAACACGACCGATTCGTGGACATCTTGCGCTCGGCCGGAGCGGAGGTCATCTATCACGACTGCCTTCAGCCGGATCGCGCTGACGCTATCTACGTCCACGATCCGGTGATTATCACCGATCGTGGTGCGATCATATTACGGATGGGAAAGGTACTGCGCCGTGGGGAAGAGGGAGCAATCGAGAACAAGCTCGCGGAGATCGGAGTGCCGATTCTGTATCGCATGCACGGTGAGGCAACTGCTGAAGGTGGGGACCTCTTGTGGATCGATCATGGCACCCTTGCTGTTGGCCAAGGATTCCGCACTAATCGGGATGGCTTGCGGCAGCTGCGAGAGGCGCTCGTGCCGTTGGAGATAACGGTCATCCCCGTTTCCCTCGTCTACTTCTACGGTCCTGCGGCCTGTTTGCACTTGATGTCGTTTGTGAGCATCGTCGGTGAGAGGACCGCCGTCGTCTATCCACCACTGATGCCTGTTCCATTCTGGCAAGAGTTGCAGAGCCACGGGTTTCGCTTCGTTGAAGTCCCGGATGAGGAATTCCCGACCATGGGGCCGAACGTTCTTTCCCTGACACCCACGAGCTGTGTGATGCTTGAAGGAAATCCCCTTACCAAGGAGAGACTCGAGCGCGCGGGATTCGAGGTGTTCACCTATAAGGGAAACGAGATATCGCTCAAGGCAGAGGGAGGACCGACCTGTCTCACTCGTCCCATATGGCGCGAGTAGACAGTCGTAGCGTTCCCCGCTTGGCCACACGCATATGGCGAGGTGAGTTGCATGGCAAGTGAGAAGGAGAAGATGCTCGCCGGTGAGACATATGACGCCATGGATCCTCAGCTTGTCGCTGAGCGGCGACGGGCGCGTGAGTTGTGCAAAGCGCTCAACGACTCTCATGATGAGGAGCGCGAGCTGCGCAGGCGCATCATTCACGAGCTGATTGGAGGCGCAGGTGATGCGGTCTGGATTGAGCCTCCCTTCTATTGTGACTACGGAACCAACATCACGCTCGGAAACAATGTCTACTTCAATTTCAACTGTGTGATCCTGGATCCG
>CAZRQM010000120.1:0-3911 GCA_964602385.1 uncultured Thermotogae bacterium
ACGCCGTTTGACGATGAGGTCCCGTCCCACTACAATTCTATCTACGAGACACAAGAGGGGTGGTCAACATCATTAAGGTACTTCTGACAACGACGATTGATTCTTTGGGCTATGTGGGAGAGGTAGTCGAGGTTGCCGACGGGTACGCGCGCAATTTCCTCATCCCTAAGCGCTACGCGATTGCGCCCAACGAGCACAACATAGCGCGCTACGCCAAGGAGCGCAAGGCTCACTTGGCGGAGATTGAGGAGCGCGAGGAAAGGGCAGCACGCCTGCGCGACGAACTCGCCGACCGGATCCTGGTATTCACCCGCAAAGCGCACGATAACAAGAAACTGTACGGCTCAGTGCGCGCGGAGGATATCATCTCCCAGATCGAGAAAGATCTTGGAGAGCACATCGAGAGCGGACGCGTACAATTGGAAGAGGCGATCGATACACTGGGCGAGCACGCAGTGACGATCAATCTGTACAAGGACATCAATGTTGAGCTGCGCATCCGCGTGGATGAGGAGGGTGCGACAAAAGAGGAGTAGCCCCGCATGAAGAGCGGGTTGCGCTTTTTGGTGCTAGCGGTCTTTATTCTCGCCGCCGCTGTCTGTGTACGTGGCGGCGAGACATCTCTTTATGTCGACGGCGAATCGGTCGTTCTTTCGCATCCAATCGTACAGCGTGAAGGCGAGGCCTTCGTCCCATTGCGCGAGCTCGGCCTGCGCCTAGGAATCGAGGCCGCCCTCGTTGAGGAAGAACGCTCCATCGCGATCCGTAGCGCTGACGGCGATCACTTCTTCCCAGTCGATCACTTTCCGCTTCATAACAGCGTCTACTACATCTCTCTTTCCGAACTCCTCTCGATCGCCTCAGCGAGGATGCACGTCCTGGGAAGTGAGGTATACATTGAGTCCGACGCACCCCACCTAACGGGAATCGATGCCTCGGCAGACCGGGTGAGCGTCCGCTTCGACGGTTTCGTCCCCTACGAGATGCTCTCCTCAGATAATGGCAGCCTGCACCTGCGTTTCTACCACTGCACAATGGCCACTACTCCGCACCAGGTCACCGTCACAGGCGGATCCGTTAGTTCGGTCGCCCTCACCGTGAGTGGCCTCCGTAGCGCCGATCTTATCATCACTCTCTCCCAGGAGTCACTCCCCCAGATCAAGCGCTTCACCACGGATGGCTTCTACTCGGTGTCGCTCACGTTCGACCACCAACCATCAACCGAGACGGAAGAGACGATCTCCCGCTACATCACCTATCACGAGATCACGACCGACATCGGCGACGGGCTGGTGAAGGTGAAGTACCTGTACATCGACGAGTGGCGCGATCACTACAAGCTTGTCCCTGCAATCTCCGAAAATGCGATTGGGACGCTCTCTTCCCTAGGAGACATCGCTCGTTCTTACGCTGCAGCCGCAGCGATCAACGCCAACTTCTACGATACGGCGACGAACATTCCAATCGGCCTTCTTATCATCAACGGCCAGGCCTTGAGCTCAAACTATGAGAGGCGAGCGGCGCTGGGGATCGATCTGTTCGGGCGGCTTAGCTTCTTCAGCCCGCAGGTCTCGCTCTTTCTGCGTACGCAATCAACGAAGATCGACATCGACGATGTCGATCGGCCGATCAAATCGGGCGAACTTATCATGTACACGGCCGGCTACTCTGGTCCGTTATCGCACGGGTTCGTCGATTCCTTCCGCGTGGTGAAGATTCGAGGCAATCGCGTCACATCGGTACAGGACGGTCCGTACGTGATCGTCGATCCGGATGTGGACCTCCTCGTCGCCTGTGGAAGCGCGAGATCGCGCATCGGCTCGCTGGGAGTAGGGGATGAGGTGAACCTTGAGTACACACTCGATCAGGGCGACCTGCTCATCACCGATGCCGTGAGCGCCGGCCCGCTTCTCTACCTCGACGGAAACGAGGTATTGAACCCACAGGAGGAGAGCTTTAAGGTCGATTCGTACCTGGTGAGCGGCCGCGCCGCGCGCAGTCTCCTTGCCACCGATTGGTACGGCGGGCTGCTTCTGCTGACCGTGGTCAAGAATACCGAGAGCGTGGGGACGGACTTTGCCGGGCTCCTTGACCTCCTCGGAAAGTTGCCGGTGAAGGTGAAGAACGCCATCGCCTTCGACGGTGGACACTCGAGCTCGCTCGTGTTCAAGGACGGTCCGATCTACCGGGAGATCTCGAGCGGGGGCAAGGTAGCGGTCGGACTTCTGCTCGTTCCAATCGATCGATGAGATCTCTAGCGCGCGATGCCTTGTTGATGGCACTGGCTACCGCCATCTCGCGCGTCTTCGGACTGTTTCGCGATGTGACGATCGCCGATAAGTTCGGGGCGAGCGGGGCCTACGATGCATTCCTGATCGCCTTCTTCCTTCCCGTCTTCCTGCGACAACTCCTCGCTGAAGGAGCCCTCTCAACGGCCCTCATCCCCGTATACACGAAGTCCCTCGTGGACAATGACGAGGCTGACCGGTTCGCAAGCAACGTTCTGTCGCTACTCATCGTGATCTTTCCCCTCATCGTCGGCGCGGGGATTCTGCTCGCACCGATCTACCTTCCGTTCCTAGCAAGAGGCTTCGATCCTGAGAAGCTTGCCCTCTCGATATCGCTTTCGCGCATCGTTTTTCCGTTCATCGCCCTAGTGGGGCTCGCCGCCGCATTCATGGGTATCCTAAACGCCCACCATCGTTTTTTCGCCCCGTCACTCGCCCCAATCTGGTTCAACATCGGGATGATCGTCGGTGCGCTCTTCTTCTCATCCTTCTTTCCACGTCATCCGATCTATGGCCTCGCGCTGGGGGCACTACTCGGGGGAGCGGGACAGCTTGCCTCACAGATCCCTTCATTACGCAGGGTCGGGTTCCGCTTCCGCTTTACCCTGTGGCCACTCCATCCGGGAGTGCACAAGATGGCATACCTGATGCTCCCCGCCGTGTTCGCCCTGGCCGTAACCCAGATCAACCTCCTCGTGGACAACCGGTTTGCCTCCTACCTCGGTGATGGCGGGATATCGTCGCTCCAGTACGCGATGCGCCTCTTCCAATTGCCATTGGGGATTTTTGCGGTGAGCATCGCTAGCGCCCTTCTCCCACGCTTCTCCGCCTCGATCGCCCGAGGAGAGCGGGATCGCTTCTCATCGTACCTTTCCGATGGAATCAGCGCAAGCGCACTCATTCTGCTTCCGGCGATGGCCGGGTTGTACGCGATCGGACCGAACATCATACATCTTCTCTTCCAACACGGGAGTTTCTCCGCAGGGGATACCTCTCGCACGTGGCTCGCCCTGTCGTTCTACCTCGTCGGAGTCCTCCCGTACGGCCTGGTGTTCATCCTCACTCGCGCCTACTACGCCCTCGGGCTAACGCGCATTCCGCTGATCGCTTCAGCGTGCGCTGTGGCGGTGAACATCGTCTGTGACATCATGTTGGTGTCGCCGATGCGTGTCGGCGGGTTGGCGCTGGCAACCTCGATCGCAGGGGTGACAAACGTGGCGATCCTCGCCTTGTTCGTGCGAAAGGATCTGCCTTCGTTGGAGGCAGCCCTGCCACGCCTGGTGAAGATCGCGCTGGGGACAGTGATCGTCTACCTTGTCGCATGGGGAACACGCTTACTAGCGATAGGCGAGTGGATGAGCGTTATCCTACCGATCGTCGCCGCGGCGAGCGCATATGCAGTCTTCCTTCGCACGTCCGGCCTGTGGCGGCTGCTGCGCCCAAAAGAACGGCGTGACTAGCGGGTGTAACCCAGTTGCTCCTTGGCGTCACTTGAGAGCATGTCCGGGGTCCAGGGAGGGTCCCACACCAGACTAACCTCGACATCGGTGTCGGGGAATGCCTCGCGCAGGGCCTGTTCAGCGCTACCGGCGAGCATCCCCGCCAGCGGACAGCCGGGGGTAG
>CAZRQM010000121.1:0-3829 GCA_964602385.1 uncultured Thermotogae bacterium
GATCGGCGCGTCTGTGTTGTTGTAAAGCTCGATCCATTCATCGGCTGTGCTGGCCTGCGTCCCCATCCAGGCAATCTCGTTGATCACCACATCTCCCGGAGAAGCGGCAGCACAAAGAATGGGAAGGCTCACAAGAGAGCTGAGAAGAACTAAGACCAATAATAGTCCCTTCTTGGCAAAGATTCTGAAGCATCGGGCCCGGCATTTGCTCTTCGTCATGTTGTCGTCATCCATATTCGGCATAATACGTTCAATGAATCAAGAAGGCGTATCTTTACTATAGCGCACCATGCCGCAAAAACCAATAGGCTCCCTCCCAATATTGGGGATGGGGCATTGCTGTCCAAGACGTTCTCTATCCGATTTGGCAGCATCCCTTCTATCTTCTATTTCCCTTCTTTCCGTCTGCCGACACACGCTCGCTCGGACCACGAGACACAGTGGTAGTCGGTACAGACCCCTTTGATCGGCCTTGCGGGATGCTCCAAATCAGGCTAGGATTCACTCGTTTGCTAAGGAGGACACTATGCGCAGGCACTTTCGCACGTCGGAATCAGTGACTGAGGGGCATCCGGACAAGATCGCCGATCGGATATCCGACGCCGTCTTGGATGCGATCATCGCCCGTGATCCGCAGGCACACGTGGCGTGTGAAACGTTCCTCACCACCGGGCTCGTCCTTGTCGGAGGAGAGATATCAACATCAACGTTTGTCGATGTCGATGCCGTCGCTCGCCGCGTGATCGCCGATATCGGCTACGACAAGCCTGAGCTTGGGTTCAACTACCACGACTGTGCCGTTCTGTCGACGATCAAGGAACAGTCATCGGATATTGCATCGGCAGTAGGAAAATCAGCTTCCGATCCGTACGAAGCAATCGGGGCGGGAGACCAAGGAATCATGTTCGGCTACGCGTGCAGCGACACAGAGGAGCTGATGCCTCTTCCCATAGTCCTCGCTCATCGCTTAACGCGACGGCTGGCGAAACTCCGCAAGGAAAAAACGCTTCCCTACCTACGACCGGATGGAAAGTCACAGGTGACAATCGAGTATGAGGACGGCCGACCGTTGCGCGCAAGCGCGGTCCTCATCGCCGCGCAACATGACCCGGATGTCGATCAAGAGACCCTGCGCAATGATGTGATCGAGCAGGTGATCCGCCCGGTGATGAAGGATTGGCTGGACAAAGAGACGCTCCTCCTCGTCAACTCCTCTGGTCGATTCGTCATCGGCGGACCGGCGTCGGACACCGGTGTCACCGGACGCAAGGTGATCGTCGACACCTACGGTGGGTATGGGTCGCACGGCGGAGGTGCGTTTTCCGGCAAGGACCCGACCAAGGTAGACCGCTCCGGCTCGTACATAGCCCGCTACGTGGCGAAGAACATCGTCGCCGCGGGGCTGGCAAGCGAAGTGGAGGTACAGATTGCCTACGCCATCGGGCGCACAGAACCACTGATGGTGAACGTATACACCAACCGCATGACAGAGGCAAGTGATGACTCCCTGCGACAAGCGGTCCTCGACGTCTTTGACTTCCGCCCGGGGGCGATCATCGATCGCTTCAATCTGCAGCGTCCAATCTACGAGTCACTCTCCGCTTACGGACACTTCGGGCGTACCGACCTCAACCTACCGTGGGAGGAGACGGATCGCACAGAAGAGCTGAAACGTGCGCTCGCTTGAGGCTATTGCAGCTCCTCGCTATATTCGCTGGTAGCTGAAGATACTGAACGAATTGCCTGTTGCGAAGCACTGATTGGTAATGAGTAATGAGTGAAGAGTGATGAGACAGAGCGAGCGAATCTTGTGCTTTGAGCTGACTGCTGAAGGCTGAGAGCTGAGATCGCGTCTTGAGCGAGCAAGAGCGAGCGGGCGAGAAAACAAGCTTCTCCGTCAGAGAGCTCACTCACTTCAAACAGAGACAAGATGCTATTCGAACCGCAGACTGAGCACCCCATCAAGGGCAGCGATTGGTGAGGCAACAGCAGCCATATCGACCGAACCACGATGGCGAATATTGAACCGCAGGGTAACGCACTCCTTCCCCTCATTCATCTCCCAGCCTGTCAGTTGAACGCGCATCCTCTTGTCGGAGCGCAGGCGGTAGACAGTGGCGATCGTCTCTTTCTCCACCTGCTGACTGACTTCAAGCACGAGCTGGTGATAGACAGCACTTGGGATTCTCTGTTCGAGGCGATCCACCAACGTCAACACGATCAGCCCGATCACCATCCCTCCAACAGCGAGGACGAACAGCCCTTCGCCGCAGACGATTCCCAACGCGCCGACAAACCACAGCGATGCAGCAGTAGTTAGGCCGAAGACCCAATCGCCCATGCGCAGGATCGTCCCCGCACCCAAGAAACCGATCCCGGTGATGATCCCCGCGGCAAGCCGCCCCGGATCGACCCGCACCAGTTGTGCCCACGCCCCGTCAAGGGGAAGGAGGCGCGCAGTGAGCGCGAAGGTAACCATCACCAATGCCGCACCAGTCCCCACAAGAAGGTGCGTACGCAGGCCGGCCGGGCGTCCATGGAGCTGTCTCTCGGTCCCGATCACCCCCGCAAGAACGGCGGCGACGAGAACCCGTATGAGAAGAGTCCATTCATCCATACTACCCTCCTAGAGGAGCGCCTTCTCCTCCACCTTGCGCGTGATCATCGCCACGACATCTTCCAACGGCAACGCGCCGAGGTCCTCTCCGGTGCGCAACCGCACGGCCACGGTGTCGTTCTCCATCTCTTTGTCGCCAACGATGAACATGTACGGGATCTTCTCCATCTGCGCGTTCCTGATCTTGGCGTTCATGCGGCCCGACGACGTGTCGATCTCGGCGCGCAGATCGGCTGCATTCATGCTATCCGCCACGCGGCGTGCGTAGTCGTTGTGGCGATCGGAGATGGGGATCACCATCGCCTGTACCGGAGCCAGCCAGACGGGAAACGCGCCGGCGTAGTGCTCGATAAGAACGCCGTAGAAACGCTCCAGGCTCCCCAGGAGGGCGCGATGAATCATGTATGGCTGGTGCTCGGCCCCATCCTCGCCGATGTAGGTCATGTCGAAGCGACCAGGCAGATTGAAGTCAAATTGAATGGTGGTGCACTGCCACGTGCGGTTGAGGGCGTCCTTAATCTTTATGTCGATCTTCGGGCCGTAGAAGACGGCCTCTCCCTCCATCCGCTCGTAGGGAAGATTGCGCATGTCAAGCGCCCTGACGAGAGACGCCTCGGCCTGAGCCCACATCGCGTCCTCGCCGGCATATTTGCCCGGCTTGTTCAGGTCGCGCACTGAAAGCTCTATCTTGAACTCCTCGAACCCGAAGCCGCGCAGGAGGTTCAAGCTGAAGTCGAGAACCCGCAGGATCTCGTCCTCAACCTGATCCGGAGTGCAGAAGATATGCGCATCGTCCTGGGTGAACCCGCGCACGCGCAGCAGGCCATGCAGGGTGCCGCTCCGCTCGTAGCGATAGACCGTTCCCAGCTCCGCCCAGCGCAGCGGCAGATCGCGGTAGGAGCGAGTCTTTGACTTGTAGATCATGATGTGGAACGGGCAATTCATCGGCTTGATGTAGTAATCCTGCCCGTCGATGTCCATCGGTGAGTACATCCCATCGCGATAGAAATCGAGGTGCCCGGAGGTCTCCCACAGGTGGGCGCGACCGATGTGGGGGGTGAACACGATGTCGTATCCCCCCTGATAGTGGAGCTTGCGCCAGTAGTCCTCGATGATCACGCGCATGCGGCCGCCCTTGGGGTGCCAGTAGGCAAGACCGGCTCCGGCTTCTTCGTGGAAGCTCACCAGATCGAGCTGCTTGATTAACTTGCG
>CAZRQM010000122.1:0-3673 GCA_964602385.1 uncultured Thermotogae bacterium
ACGGTGATAAGGTCGAGCGGGTGCGAGAACGCATGCAGGATGCTCGCCCCTTCAAAGGAAGAGTGCATCATGCAGTTGGCACAGCGACGATCCTTCCCCGGGCCATAGTTCTCCCAAAGCTTAGGGTCGAACAACTCATTCATGTCATCTGTGTGCTCGTCGGCAAGGATGTAGCACGGCTTGCGCCAACCGCGCACGGTATACGTCGGCGCCGTCCACGCAGCACATTCGTACTGGCGCTCTCCGCGCAGGAAGTCGAGATAGAGCGGGTTGTTGTAGAACGGGAACCCCTTGGATGAATCGAGGATCTGGCGGAAGACCTTGATCGACTCCTGCCGCTGCAGGAAGAGCTCGCGATCGGACACGTCCTCGTATGCATAACCAGGTGAGACCATCAACCCCTCCACCCCCATCTCGGTGAGAATGGAGAAGAGCTTGTGGACATCCTCCACGTTCGATCCGTGGAACATGGTTGTGTTCGTGTTCACGCGAAAGCCTCGCGCAATCGCCGCGCGGATCCCCCTCATCGCCTGATCGTACGTGCCCGGACGACGCGTCACCATGTCGTGAATCTCTCTTGTCCCATCCATGTGCACGACGAATGACAGATACGGCGATGGCTTGAAGAGATCGAGCTTCTCCTCCAGCAATAGACCGTTCGTGCACAAGTAGATGAACCGCTTCTCCTCCAGGATCGCGCGCGTGATTTCGCCTATCTGCTCGTGCAACAGCGGCTCACCGCCGGAGATGGAGACGATCGGCGCGCCGGAGGCGTGCACCGCAGCGAGCGACTGCTCTACGCCAAGGCGCCGGGTGATGTAGTCCTTGTACTCGATTACCCGCCCGCATCCGATGCAGTGCAGGTTGCACGCCTCGAGTGGTTCGAGCATGGTGACGAACGGGAAGTACTTCCTCCGTTTCGCCTTCTGCGCCATCAGGTACCGCGCCATCTTCATGTCCAGCTTAACCGGCCGTCTCATTTCTCCCTCCTCGCCAAGTAGGCGATCAATTCATGCATCATTTCCCTTCCTTCCTTCAAGAGGGGCAGGTATTTGAGGGACGCGCTTGCCTGCTTAAGGTGTTCCTCAACTGCTTCTTCTCCGCTCTTTCTCACATCGAGACGGACCATCAACGCGACTACACGCGCCACATCGTTGTCGGTGATCTCGTCCTGAGCATAGACCCTCTTAAGGAGAGTCCGCCCTTCCTCATCCGCGCGCTGCATGGTAAGCGCCACGGGGAACGATTTTTTCTTCCGTCTTATGTCTGATCCCCTCGGCTTTCCGGTGACATCACCGTTACCCCACACGCCGAGCAGATCGTCCGTTATCTGAAACGCCCGCCCCAGGTCTCTTCCCAGAGATGCCAGGACATCGAGTGTATCATCATCTGCTCCAGAGATGATCCCCGCGGTACTGAATGCGCAACGTATGAGCGCTCCGGTCTTCTTGTCGATCATGGAGATATATGACTCCGTGTCGACCCAACGGTCCTCGAAGGCCAGATCGAGTGCCTGTCCTTCGATCATCGCGGTCGCCGCGTCGATGATCGATCCCGCAGCAGAGGGTCCGGAGAGGAGCGCGTGTTTGATGGCGAGCGAGTACATCAGGTCCCCGGCGTTGATCGCTTGTGCCACGCCGATCAGCTTCCACACTGTGGAGCGTCCACGCCTGATCTCGTCGTGGTCCTGGATGTCGTCGTGAATCAGCGAGAAGTTGTGCACCAGCTCCAATGAGATCGCCGCCGGAAGAGCGCGCTCGACATCTCCTCCCAGTTCCTGCGCAATGAACAGCAGCAGCGACGGCCGCAGCATCTTTCCCAGGGCCTTCTCCTCGAGTCCCTTCTCATCACGCAGACCCACGTGGTAGCGGAGGATCGGATAGAGAAGACTCCCGTCGCGCGCTTCATCAGCGCGCAGCGCCTCGGCGAGGCCTCGTTCAAGCTCTTCTCTGTATAGCTGCAGTATCTGTGGTCTGCTCATCACTATCCTTCGGGCGGAGAGAACCGCACCACGCCCAACTTCTCCGCAGCCTGCACCAACTCCGCGGCGCTGTGCACCCGCAGTTTCATCATCAACCGGGCGCGGTGACTGCGCACCGTGTGCAGGCTCCTCATCATCACGCTGGCGATCTCGCTGTTCCTCTTTCCTTCGGTAATAAGCTGCAACACCTCCCGCTCGCGGGGTGTGAGCAGATTGCGCGTCACGACGGGAGGGTGCTCCACGGGGAAGTACGTCCCTCCCGAAACGACGGTATGGATCGCCTCGATCAGCTGCTCGGGGGCTTCATCCTTGAGGACATACCCCGCTGCCCCATGCTCCCATGCCGCGGCGATGTACGCATCATCCGAGAACATCGACAGGATGATGACCCTCGTCTGTGGGGAGACCCTGCGAATCTTGAGCATCGCATCGAGGCCGTTTAAAAGCGGCATCGATATGTCAACGAGCGCTACATCCGGTTGAAGGGCTCTTGCCTTCTTCGCCAGTTCACGTCCGTCCTCCGCTTCGCCAACAACGCTGATGGAGCCATCCGCTGTAAGGAGCGCGGACAGCCCTCGACGCACCAAAGTATGATCATCGGCGAGCACCACCCGTATTGGTTTCATCTTCTGATCACGTAAAGTGTATCCTCAACCGACAAAACGTGAAATAGGGCGGATGTACTAACTCGCAGCGACGATTGTCCGCCGCGCGTGCACAATCAGCCCTGCTTCGGTATGGATGTCGAGCTTGTCCATCAGCTGTTGGCGATGATGCTCGACGGTCTTCTGGCTGATGGAGAGGATAGTAGCGATCTGTTCGTTCGTCTTTCCCGCGCCGATGAGAGAGAGGACCTCGCGCTCACGTTTGGATAGAGGAATAGAAGGCTTCATCACTTCTCCCCGTGCCGCAGACATTATCGCACAGGTGAGATCTTCCGGCGAGGAGGCCTTGGAGACAAGGCCTTGTGCTCCACGATCCACCGCCTCCTGCAGGTACTCAGGCTCATCATGCATGGAGATGAGGAGGACGTGCGTTGCGGGACATGCCGCGCGTATGAGTGGGATCGCGTTCAACCCGTCGAGGCCAGGCATGGCGATGTCAAGCAGGAGCACATCGGGCTTCAGTTTCTCGGCAAGGGCAATCGCTCCGTGCCCATCAGCGGCTGTTCCTACTACCTCAAACTCTGAGTAGCTGCAAAGGAGCTTGGCCAGGCTGGCGCGGACAAGGGCGTGGTCATCAACGATCGCCACGCGCAGTCGCGTCATCCGGCACCTCCACGGTGATCCTCGTCCCTTGCCCTGGAGCGGAGGAGATCGTCATCCTCCCTCCGACCAACTCCACACGTTCCTCAATTCCGCGTAGGCCAAGTCCCAGCGGTTTCTTTGCAGGAATCCCGATCCCATCATCCTCTATCGTTGCGATCACTGAGCTATCGCTCCTGCGTAAGGCGACCTTCACCTGATGCGCACGCGCGTGCCGTTCGACGTTTGTCAGCGCCTCGCGGATGACGTAAAAGAGAAGGCTCTCCATGTCTGAGTTAAGGCGGAAGTCATCCTCTAAATCGGTCACAATCCTAAGATCCGTCCCTCCCTCCACCATTTGGACCAGACGACGAATAGAAGGGGCGAGGCCGAGGTCGTCAAGGAGCGGGGGGCGGAGGGAATAGGCGAGGGTGCGCGTCTGCGCGAT
>CAZRQM010000123.1:0-3664 GCA_964602385.1 uncultured Thermotogae bacterium
TTGCGCTGGTTGTTCTCCCACGACATTGAGGCGTACAAGCCGCGCAGATGGCGTTCGATCGTTCGCTTCCAGTCCGTAGCCGTGGGCTCAACGTAGGTTCCACCTCCGAGGGATGAGGCGATCTCCGAGAAGATCCACGGGTTACCGATTGCGGCTCGCCCCACCATCACTCCATCAACGCCCGTCTCCTGCAGCATGCGGAGCGCATCCGCCGCGTTACTTACACCGCCGTTTCCCACAACGGGGATCGATACCTCACCCTTGATCCTGCGTAGCGCGTCAAGATCGGCCGGCCCGCTGTGCACGGCTGATGCCAAGCGTGCGTGCAGAAAGAGGGCGCTTGCCCCTCCCTCCTCAATTGCACGCGCGACTTCGCTGATGTTTGCGTTGTCCGGAGAAATGCCGAGCCTTGTCTTTACCGTCACCGGGAGCGAGACTGCTTCTACGACAGCGCGCACGATGTTCCGCAGACGGGATGGGTCTCGCATCAGGGCGACGCCCGCGCCCTTACGGATGATCTTTGGAACGGGACACCCGGCATTGATATCGATCAAGTCAAATCGGCCCAACTCCTCGACCGTGCGCGCCGCACGCGCCATTACCTCGGGATCGGAACCATAGATGTGTGCTGCGATCGGCCGCTCACTCGGTCCAGTGGAAAAGAAATTCAATGTGCGCGTGTTATCGCGCACAATCCCCTCGGAAGAGACGAGCTCCGTGAACACGAGGCCACAGCCGCGTTCGAGGCAAATCGTGCGGAAGGTGGAGTCGGTGTACCCCGCCATCGGTGCAAGGACGATCGGAAGAGGGAGCACGAGCGATCCGATCTTCAACGGGCCAGCAGCGCTGGCAGACTCTTCCACCTGACAGTCCATTCTATGCCTGGGACGCTTTGCCACTTGTCTTCGCGAGAAGGCCGAAGAAACGATCAAGATCGACGTTTCCGCCACTCAGGATTACTCCGATGCGCTCTCCGTTTCCACCGATTGCACCGTTCAACAGAGGGGCGACGGCGACAGCGCTCGATGGCTCGATGATCAGCTTCATCCGCTCCCACACGAAGCGCATCGCCTGGACTATTTCCTCTTCCGAGACAAGGACGATCGAATCGACCATCTGTTGCATGATCTCGAAGTTGAGCTTACCAAGCGGTGTGCGCAGGCCATCGGCGATCGTTCGCGGCGTGAAGTCGGTGATCCTCTGCCCTGAGGTGAGCGATCTGTAGGCATCATCGGCTCCCGCCGGTTCGCAACCGATCACGCGCGCACCGTCAAGCAGGTGGGAGGCGGCGATAGCCGTACCGGCAATCAGGCCTCCTCCTCCGACCGGGGCGAGCAGAATGTCGAACGGGCCGCTCTCCTCGATCAATTCGACAGTTGCCGTCGCTTGTCCGGCGATGACGCGTAGGTCGTCGTGTGAATCGATGAATACGACAGACGTCTGCTCGATTATCTCACGCGTCTTCTCTTCCCGTGCGGATTGTGTCGGTGCGCAGGTGATGACCATCGCCCCGTACGCAGCGACCGCCTGCCTCTTTACCGCTGGAGCGTTCTCTGGCATGACGACGAACGCACGCTCATTCAGCATCCTCGCCGCTAAAGCCAGCGCTTGACCGTGATTGCCGCTTGAATGGGTGATCACTCCCTTCTTTCGCTCATCTTTCGTGAGAGCGCTTAAGGCGTTGTATGCCCCACGGAACTTGAATGAGCCAGTGCGCTGCAGGTTCTCCGCCTTGAATGAGACGTTGCTCTTGGCCATTTGATCCACGGAGGAAGAGGTGAAGATCGGCGTCATGTGTGCCACACCTTCCAGCCGTTTGCGCGCGTCCGCCACTTCTTTCCACAGCCTGTCCTTCATGTGCGCCTCCCGAAAACGTGCTTGCGGTAGTGCAGCAGCTCACCTATCGATTCGTAGGTGTCACTGAGAGCTCGGTGTTGCGACGTTTGACTGTTTCCAACCCCATCTAACACCTCAGGATACCAGCGCCCCACGAGCTCCTTTATCGTGCTCACATCCACGTTGCGATAGCTTAAGAGTGCATTCAAGCGCGGCATGTAGCGGATGATGAATCTCCGATCAAAGCAGATTGCGTTCCCGCACAGTGGACACGCCCGTGGTGGGCAGTACTGCGAGGCAAACGAGATCAGTTCCGCCTCCGCCTGCTCCAGCGTCACGGATGATCGCCGCACCTCATCGATGAGGCCGGATGCTCGGTGCTGTTTCTTGCACCAGTCATCCAGCCTCTCCAGTACATCATTCGGCTGATAGATTGCTAGCTCCGGGCCCTCGGCGATGATATTCAGCTCTTTGTCCGTGATTATCATTGCAACTTCTAGGATTGCCTTAGTTTCAACATCGATCCCGCTCGTCTCAAGGTCGAGCCATATTAGGTTGCTTGGATCTTTCTTCACTCGTGATCAGTCCCCTTTCCGTGCGCACGAGGATACCACGTCCGGTCCTCACTTCCAAGCAACACCCTCCTATCCCTCGTTTCCTACGTTGTTTTGCCGCGCGTGAGGATGTAGACTGCCGCCATGCCTGTTGAGATCAAGACCTTGTCCAAAAGAGACGTCGATCAGTACATGGAGCTACTGCGCCTCGGGTTCGGAGAAGAGCTCGCACAACGTGGGACTGATGTTGCCCGTGTCGAGCGGATGACACGGGTGTTGCTGTCTTGTGGGGGGCTTCCGCTGCGTCTCATCAAGGCGATAACCGGGCGAGGCCTGTTTGTGCTGGCGGCAAAGGATGGCCCTCATGTCGCGGGTGTGCTTACTGTGGCTGAGGGAAAGACTCCTGGTTTGATCGGCGTCTACGTCCGGGAAGCGTATCGTGGGCAGGGGATCGCGCTCAATCTTGTGCAGGCGGCGCTGCTGCGACTAAAGAGACGCGGCTACTCGCAGGTGCACGTGTCGGTGATCGACCACACGGCTCAACTCCTCGCGCAGCGCGGTGGCTTCGTCCCCTGCGATCACACCGATCTCTACGAGCGCAGCCTTCCGGCACGGACATTCGTTCCGGATGGCCTGTTTGCCCGACGCGTGCGAAAGGTGAGCCTCCAACGGCACCCATACGACCTTGGCCCGTTGAACCTCGTGACGGGCGTGCGCGTCCGCCGTATCGTTGTCCATTCAGGAGAAGAGGCGACGGTCGCCGGCATGCTCATCGCCCTTCCCCACCAGAGCATGGGGGAGATACAGCCGCAGGTTCTGGTGCCGGGACGTGAGGATACGTTCCGCGCCTTGCTCGACGCGGGTTGCGAGTGGTTTTCCCAGCTTGGGCGCGCTTCAATAGCCGTCTCGCTGCACGATGACACAGCATCGCTTGCCAGCATCTTGACGGGGGAGGGGTTCGTTAAGCGTCGTTCTTGGGTGGAACTGAAACTCGATCTATGAAAGAAGGCGGCTCTTTGTCGTTTCGAGTGGGCAATGACTTCTAGTTCCGGTTCGCAAGAGGACTGCCGACAAGGAGAATTCACCACGAAGAGCACGAAGGAGTCTTCAGTCATCAGTCTTCAGTCCAGAGTCTGCAGGCTAGAAACTGACCTTAATCCGTAACCCTTCAATCCCACCTCTGGGCCTCATCAATCATTACCCATCACTGTATTTCCGCTGTTCTCTGCCCGCGTCTGTAAGAACACGCCGGCAGACAGGCCTCTACCGAGAGA
>CAZRQM010000124.1:0-3570 GCA_964602385.1 uncultured Thermotogae bacterium
TGGAGGTGAGCGGATTCGAACCGCCAGCCTCCCGCGTGCAAGGCGGGCGCTCTCCCAGTTAGAGCTACACCCCCGGATTACGTACAGACAGGATTATACCGGTTCACGCTCTTCGATCAACCGACACGAATGGCTTCAGGAGCAACCAGGACATGAATCTCATAGATCTGTCTCTCTCATGAAGATAATGTTCACAAAAGCCAGGATAGTCTGTTAAGGAGAATTCACTCGTTCGCGCAGTTTATAGCAAGGAACAAGGTGAGCGACAGACTAGCACTTGCCGATCCTCAAAGGTATACGTAGTAGCAGACGTGCCACGCGGTGTTTACAGACCAGCTTAGCGCCAGTGACAAGTTGAGCACACCAGCAATTTCCCTTCCCTTCAGCAGCACGTAGAGCGGGCCCACTAGCCCTAGAATCCTGAG
This sequence comes from uncultured Thermotogae bacterium, assembly GCA_964602385.1. Lineage (GTDB taxonomy): Bacteria > Bipolaricaulota > Bipolaricaulia > UBA7950 > UBA9294 > M55B144. The sequence goes on from CAZRQM010000124.1 coordinate 426, forward strand.
GGAAACAAGGAGGCCGAGGTCAACGTCGCGGCTCTTCAGCCAGGGAAGGTAGAATGCACCTTGAATGGCGTATCCGAGGAGATACAGAAAGATAAACACACGTGGGTCCAATCCGTGTTTGCGCGCAAGGCGAGTCACTCGATGTACCCACTTCAACACGTAGCGTCTGAAGAACCCGCTCACTCTTACACTGACTTGCTCCACTGTTCCCTAGCCACCTATTGACGAGTATTGAGCTGCTCCCATTGAACCAAACGGACACGCAAGGATACTACCAGTTTCGGAGCCCCTCCGCAACAGCGTACTTCCACGATAAGAAGCACCGATTTCCCGTTCTGTTCATGTCCCTATGACTACCAATGCACAAACGCTAGAGGAGTGACAACGTTCCCTAGGACGTTTTCTGGTATCATCACCCTCTCATGCCAATCCTCGATCGCTCCTCGGGCACGCATTCCGAGCACTCCCTTCTCCCGGTAGCGGAGGTGTTCCTCGCTGCTATAATCTGGTCCTCGTCGTTCGTGGCGGTGAAGGTTGTACTCGCCTATACCGGGCCGTTCACCGCCGCAGGGCTTCGCTACTTTATTGCATTCTTGATGAGCGTTCCGTTGCTGGTGATGAAACGCCGATCAAAGGGAAAAGTGGCGCTCTCCCACCTCAAGAGAACTGAATGGATACAGCTCTCTGCCATGGGGATCTTCCAATACACAATCGGCAATGGTGCCCTGTTCTTCGCGCTGCAGACGATCTCAGCCACCAGCGGATCGCTAGCTCTCTCCCTCGTGCCGATACCTGTACTGCTCCTAAGCGCCATATTCCTGCACGAACGCCCGCGCGGCTTACAGCTGATCGGCGTAATGATCGCCATCGTCGGAAGTCTCCTCTTCTTCTCACCGGGAATCAAAGCACAGCAGCCAATCGGCCTCATCGCCCTATTGATCACAATTGTCAGCTTCTCCGTCTTTCCCATCCTTGGACGCAGATTTGCCCGCGATCGCAGCCTGGACAACATCACCCTGACGAGCATCCCGCTGGGGATCGGCGGCGGCGCATTGCTTGTGTTCGCCCTGTTTGTCGAGGGGCTTCCGCGCATGCCGCTTCAGGCCTGGGGGCTGATCATTGGCCTTGCGGCCGTCAACACACTTATCGCCTATCTCCTGTACAACCATTCACTGCAACACCTGACGGCCGTGCAGGTAAACGTGATGCTTAACCTCTGTCCTATCGGAACGGCTCTCATCGCGTGGGGAGTACTGGGAGAGAGCATCAGCCCGTTCCAAATGGCGGCCATGTTCATGATCATCGCTGGCGCAACACTTACACAGATGAGATCCCCCCGCTTGAGATTCCAAGGGCGTTGAAATCGCAAAGTGCCGGATCTATTATCGTTTCCGAGGTGAGAAATGTGAACGATCATCGCGCGTTGCTTGTAATCGACATGCAGCGGGGATTCCTGGAGGAGGGGCATCCGCTGTTCTGTGGCGAGGCTGCGCGACGGGTTATCCCCGTAGCGCTCCAACGGGTTGAGGAGGCTCTGAAGAAGGGAATGCCAATCTTCTTCACGGCAGATGCACACGCACCGGATGACCGGGAATTCGCCGTCTTCCCGGCCCACTGCGTCCGTGGCACGGCGGAGGCGCAGATCATCCCTGAACTTGCGGGATACGTAGATAGGGCGACCCGCATCGACACAACCAGCTACAGCGCGTTCTTCGAGACGGATCTCGACGCGAGGCTCCGCGGCCTCGGTGTGACGGAACTCGTCTTCTGCGGTGTGTGCACGGACATCTGCGTGTTGCACACCGCGATCGATGCCTACTACCACGGCTATCGCATCGACGTCGTATCGGACGGGGTCGCGTCTCTCGATGAGAAAACCCATGAATTCGCGCTGCGGCATATGGAGACAGTCCTTGGAGCACGGATCACAAGGAGGGCACGGTGAGCGAGAAGGAGAAGTTCTCTCCCAGCGATCGGATCCTCGCCGGGGAGACAACGGATGTCTACTTCCTCAACACACGACGGATCCTCGAGGCGGAGGGGATCGATCCGGTGGTGACCATGGAGGTCTTCCCGGCCCGGGAGGGGATCCTGTGTGGGATGAAGGAGGTGACCGCCCTCCTCGAGCGTGTCCTCCCCGAGGGCGGGGCGGCATGGTCCCTTGCGGAGGGCGAGCGGATGCTGAAGCGCGAGGTGGTCCTGCGGATCAAGGCACCTTACCGAACCTTCGGGATCTACGAGACGCCGATTCTCGGGATCCTCGCCCAGGAGAGTGGATGGGCCACCGCAGCCCGCGCCTGCGTGGACGCGGCGGGGGAGATCCCGGTGATCCACTTCGGTGCGCGGCATGTTCATCCCGATGTCTCTGCCCGCCTGGAGTACGCGGCGGTCGTCGGGGGATGTGTGGGATGCTCCACCCCAGCCGGAGCAGCCCTAGCTGGAATTGCCGCCTCGGGGACGATCCCGCACGCGCTAATCCTCTGCCTGGGGGACACGGTGCGGGCGGTGGAGGCGTTCGACCGGCACATCGACCCGGGGATGAGGCGGATCGCGCTCGTGGATACATTCAAGGACGAGGCCGAGGAGAGCTTGCGCGTTGCGCGTGCCTTGGGCGATCGCCTGTGGGGCGTGCGGCTCGACACACCGGCCGAGCGGGGCCGCGTAACTCCAGAGCTTGTGCGAGAGGTGCGGGCGCGCCTCGATCAGGCCGGCTTCACGCACGTGCGGATCGTCGTCTCTGGCGGAATCGACGCGCCTCGCATCACCCTGTTCCGCGAGCAGCAGGCTCCGGTCGATAGCTTCGGGATCGGGAGCGCAATCTCGCGGGTTTCCCCAATCGATTTCACTGCGGACATCAAGGAGATTGAGGACAAACCGATCGCCAAACGGGGACGGATTCCCGGGATCACTCCAAACTCGCGCCTCAAGCAAATCCTCTAGCCCGCCCGTCTGACCGACCGTGACGAGGGACCAACAATGACGAAGACCGATCGACTGAGTGATAAACTGGCCGAGCTTCCCACGTCTCCCGGGGTCTATCTGATGAAGGATGCCACCGGGGACGTGATCTACGTGGGAAAGGCGGTCGTATTGCGCAACCGCGTGCGCTCCTACTTCCATTCCGCCAAGGGCCTAACGCGCAAGA
>CAZRQM010000125.1:0-2015 GCA_964602385.1 uncultured Thermotogae bacterium
ATCCCCCCGATCCCACGTTCCATAAGCGCTGGCAACATCCCGTTCTCTTCGAGGTACGCAAGATCCTGGCGCGAAAGGAGGTGCCGGCGCTCCTCGATGTAGGAACGATGAGCGCGCGCTACCTGCTCAGAAAGCTCAGGACTGGCGGCAATTTCCTGTTCGATCTGGCCGATCATTCCATCCGCCTCCAAAGCAGCGATCTCGCGGTGCAGGAGCGGGCAGGTGAGCCAGTAGAGGGTGGGAAATGGTTTGCCATCGAGAAGCGGATAGACGGTCGCTACCTGTGGATACCCGTAGACACAGCGGCGAGGAATCCCGATCACTCCGCGCGCGTCACGCCCGATCTGGGAAGTGATGATTCGCTCGTCTGCTAGCGAGACAGGTTCCATTCATCCCTCCCGTATTTGTCAATTTGCAGTCGCTTGGCGTATCCCAACTCTTCCTTCGTGTAGTCTCCCTGCTCTAAACCCTGACCGAGGAGGCCGGCAATCGCATTGCTCAATGGGCGCACAAGGCTCTCCAGCGTGATACCGGCTGATACCTGTGAGAGGCTCGTGACCGGGCGGGGGTGGGACGCGACGAACGACGATTCGTACGCGCCCTGCATCGCCAGGAGCACACTTTCGACAGGGATGGGAGATGGCGTGACAAGAAGGGTCGTGTGGTAGAGGAGGATGTTTCCCCTTCGTACTTGCGCTGCACCTGCTATCTTCTTCTTTCCCAGCATAATCACATTGCCTTCCTCGCGCGCATCGATGCCCAGTTGTGATAGCTCACTTGCGATTGCCTGTCCGATGATTTCGTAAGTTCTATGAATCGCACCAAGACAGCCAGTGACCGGCAAGAAGAGTGACAAATTCAGGTTCCCGGGGTAGTGGTAGACGGCTCCGCCCCCGCTGATACGTCGGATGACTGGAATTGAGAGGTCGCGCAGGCGCGAAAGATCGACCTCACTCTCAATAGATTGTGATCTTCCGATGATAACGGATCGATCGTTTACCCACAGACGGAGGATACCATCTCCGCCGTTCTTGATGCTTCCCAGGAGCGCCTCCTCAAGGGCTAGACCGAGCGCGGGGTCAATTGGGTCAAGGTCAACGATCAGTCGGAGCATGCGGGTATGGTCTGCGCGGCATGGTATGAGCTTCGCACGAGCGGTCCGGACATGACGAAGTGGAATCCGAGATCGCGCGCCTCTTGCGCGAGGGAGGCGAACTCATCTGGATGGGCGTAGCTCACAAGCGGTGCCGCATCGCGGGATGGTGGGAGGTACTGACCAAGCGTCAGCGCCCTCACGCCCGCACTACGCAGGTCGCGAAGGGTCTCTGTCACCTCGTTTCGTTCCTCGCCCAGGCCAAGCATGAGCGAGCTCTTGGTTATCGTGCGCGGGGAGATCTCTCCTATGCGCGAAAGGACGCGAAGTGACAAGTCGTAGCTGGCTCGCGGATCGCGAAGTCCGGGTGAGAGCCGGCGCACGGTCTCGATGTTGTGGCCGATGACGTCGGGAGCACTCTCGATGAGCGTTCGCAAGGCCGCAGCACTCCCGGAGAAATCGGGAATGAGCGCCTCGATCTTGATCTGCGGTGAACGCCGCTTAATCTCCGCGATCGCCGCCGCAAACAGCGATGCTCCTCCATCCACGAGGTCATCGCGATCGACGGAGGTCAGCACAACGTAAGCAAGATTAAGATCGGCGATTGCATCGGCCAACCGCGCTGGCTCGTCCTCATCGATCACGCCGTGCGGGTTCCCGGTGGGAACCGCGCAGAAACGGCACGCTCGCGTACAGACACTCCCGAGGAGCATGAACGTCGCCGTTTTCGCCCCCCAGCATTCAGCCGCGTTCGGACAGCGCGCACCCTGACAAACGGTAGTTAAGTTGTGCCTAGCAAGGACGTCGCGCACTGCGTGCATCCCTTCGGCCTCGCTTGCTGTGTGCGCCTTCACCTTCAACCATGCTGGGCGATCAGCCATCTAGCTTCCTCCAGTACTCATTTGGATCCTGCGCCGCAATG
>CAZRQM010000125.1:2115-3544 GCA_964602385.1 uncultured Thermotogae bacterium
ACATCGACGTTGAATGCCAATCCGTGTTGCGTCACCCAGTGGCGGACGGAGACTCCGATTGAGGCGATCTTGCGCTCTCCCACCCAGACACCGGGATAGCCCGTGCGACGGTCGGCAGATACGTTCCAATCTGCGCATAGGTCGATCATCGCCTGTTCAAGGGAGGTGATGTAGCGCTTGATATCACGCCCATAATCGCGCAGATCGATGATCGGATAACAGACGAGCTGGCCAGGGCCGTGGTAGGTGATGTCCCCACCACGCTCGATCTCGTACACCGGGATTCCTGCCCGCTTCCTCTCCTGCTCTGACACGCGGATATTGGTGCGTGAGCCGCTCCGCCCGATGGTGAACACGGGATCGTGTTCCACCGTAATCAGCACGTCACCGATCACGCCTTGGCAGCGCATACGGTGCAGTTCGTGTTGCAGGGCGTAAGCGCGGGCGTAGTCCGTCCGCCCAAGCTCGAGGTGAATAACGCGTCTCATCGTTAGGAGGCAAGCTCCGCCAGTCTGTCACCGAGGCGTGCCTTCTCGCCCGCGTTACGCAGGATGCGCTCAATCCGCCCCGCGGCAGGCGCATCGACGATGAATGTGGTCTTCTCCGTCTCCACCTCTACCAGGTCATCTCCGAGAGAGAAGCTCTCTCCCTCGCCCTTCAGCCACTCCACAATTGTTACCTCGTCCACCTCTCCCAGATCGGGCAAGTGTAAGTAGTTGTCCTCTCTTTCTTCCATGGATTTCCTCCTCGTGGCCAACAAGTGCTCCACGCTGTTTCCGATGAGGATACTAGCCGATTGTGCCCTCTCTTTCATCTTGCTTAAGTCATCGATCAGAGCGTATAGTGATCCAGTTTCGATCATCGCGCGAGTACCAAACATGATGAGAGACGAAGCGAGGGTGTGAGATGCTGGTAGTCAAGGAAACGGACGAGCGCTTGCAGGGCATGATAGCGACGCTGCTTGAGACAGGAGGGACGCTCATCTTTCCCACGGACACGGTTTACGGGATTGGCGGATCTCCGTGGGACGAGCGTGCGCTGGCGCAGGTACGAAGTATGAAGGGCCGCGCGGACTCACAACCGTTCACCCTTCACCTGCCTTCGATCGAGGCGATCGAGCGCTTCGCACGCGTAGACGAGCGAGTACGACGGGTGCTGACTCGCTTCCTCCCCGGGCCGATAACATTCATCCTCTCAGCGAGCGATGACGCACCACCATCGGCCGTATCAAAAGGAAAGGTAGGAATACGCGTCCCCGCGCACCCATTCTTCGGTTCCATCATGCGTAAGCTCGATCGGCCGCTCTTTGGAACGAGCGTGAACCGCGCGGGGGAGGAACCGCTATCGAGCATCGATATGATGATCGAGCAGTTCTCCGGGGTTGATCTCCTCATTGAGGGGAATGCAGGGACGGGTGTCCCATCAGGGA
>CAZRQM010000126.1:0-2026 GCA_964602385.1 uncultured Thermotogae bacterium
GCCTTCTATCGCGACGTGGAACGCTTCCTGCGAGAGACGGTGCTCTTCGCCTGAACGAACGCGGAACGCCGCATGAACTTGGAACGCTATATGAACTCGGAACGTAGAGCTCGGAACGCGGAAGGTAGGACAAACGCGGAGCTCGGAACGCCGTATGAACGCAAAACGTGGATCTCGGAACGCGGAAGAAGAGCAAAAACAATAACCCGGAGCGGCAATCCCTTCCGAGTTTCGTTCTCCCCGTTCGCCCTTCCGCGTTCCGCTTTCATCCTTCCCCGTTCCGAGTTCGTTCTACGGTGCTTGCGTCGGGCTTGCCAGCCAGGCGGCGATTTTCGCCGCCCAACTGGCTTGCATGTTGCCATTCGTGCTGTGTGCCGTCTCTTCGTCGTAGAGTGACTGCATCTGGGAGGCCATATCCAATACTGCCGATGCGGTGGTGTTGATCTCCTTCTTGAGAGCGGTCCGCACGGCATCAATTGTCGCTCCTGTCACATGCGGTGCAGCAAGACGCGCGGCGAGTTTCCGGGCATAGACCTCGTTTAGGTCGAAGTGGCGCTGTTCATGGTTTAGAACATCCGCGGATTTGCCCTGTGTGGCAGCCCATGAAAGAAGCGGCTCCATGGTGTTGGTCACGGTGATCAGTGGCTTGTCAACGTATCCGTACCACGTTCCCTTGAGCGTGTCGTAGTCGATGACATATGAAACCGACCAGTTGAGGGTCATGTGAATCGCGGCCGCTTCTGCCTGGAGGCATCCATCCTGCGGGTAAGGCGAGAGGAAGAGCTGCCACGTTATGGGTTGATCTGCGCTCCACGGCACATGTTCGGGAACCTGTGCGATGACACCAGTCGTCATGGCAAGCACCGTTGCCATGAGAATTACCAATAGAAGCACCACTCGTCTGTTGAGCGCCACTTGCTTGACAAGCGCAGTCTGCATCTTACCCCCACCTTCTCGCCCGTGATAGGCGCGATGATAGCATATCGTTCCCCGTTGTGCGAGCGTCAGGTCCTGCCTGCCTTGTGGAGTCTTACTCCACTGGGGTGCCCGATGTTGTTTTCACTGAACACGGCGCGTCTTGTGGAAACCGACCTTCACTACGAAGGTCCCGGTTGCAAGGGACAGACGCGTTTGGTATCCTGAGCTGCAAGTGATACTTATACGAGAAATGGGGCTAATGGATACGTTATGCAGTGGTTGACATGAAAGGAACGCAGGTGCCGCGCAAGAAAACGATCTCAAGGGACACAGGTGAGCGTTTTGTGTTCGCCTTTGCTTTGGTTATCTTTCCCGTCCTTCTCTCGCTCACCGCGATCTCGGCCACTTCCTCTGGTGACTTCAAGGATTGGCTGACCCAAGAGGATCGGGAGTGGATCTCCGCCCACCCGGTGATCACCGTCGCGCCCGATCCCGCGTTCCCACCGATCGAGTACTTCGACGAGAACGGCGAGTACAGCGGGATCGCGGCCGAGTATCTTACGCTCATCGCACAGCAAACCGGGCTTCACTTTGATGTTGTGCACAGTGCGAGCTGGGATGAGGCGCTGCGGAAGGTGGAACAACATGAGGTGGACGCCCTCCCTGCGGCAGCACAGACCGAGGACCGCGCCCAGTATCTCCTGTTTTCCGACCCGTTGCTCGTTCTTCCCGGGGTGATCATCACGAGGCAGCAAGTGGGCGGGGATCTGACGCTTGCCGACCTGTCGGAGATGCGCGTAGCGGTTGTGCAGGGCTACCTGTGGCAGGAGTTCATCTCCCGTGATCACCCGGAGATCCTCCTCGACCTCGTCCCAGACGTGACAACGGGCCTACGCAAGGTTTCGCTGGGGATGGAAGATGCTATGGTGGCGACACTCCCGGTGGCGATCTATTACATCGAGCAGGAAGGGATAACCAACCTGCGCGTGGCTGGGGAGACCGGCTACTTCACGCGATTGTCGTTTGCCTCGCGCAACGACTGGCCACAGCTTAGCGCGATCGTTCAGAAGGCACTTGCGCATATCCCAGAGAGCGACAAGACCGCGAT
>CAZRQM010000126.1:2126-3481 GCA_964602385.1 uncultured Thermotogae bacterium
AACGATAGCGCCTGCAAGCTGCTCGGGTATACGCGTGATGAACTGTTGTCTCTCTCCGTCTCCGATCTTCTCCCGGACGCCGCTCCTGTCTACGGTCCGCGCGAGATCGCCGATGAGGCGCTGGCTGATACTCCTCTGGAGACGGTGAATAAGCGCAAGGATGGTACGCTGGTCCACGCGGAAATTCGCGGAAGAGCGGTTGAGATCGACGGAGAGGAACGAGTCCTCATCAGCCTGCGCGACATCAGTGAAAGGGTGCGTCATGAGAAGGTGCGGGAGATACTGCATCAGATCTCGGAGACAGCGAACACAACGGACAATCTCAACGATCTCTTTGCAGAGATTCGGCGCATCTTGGGCACCGTCATCGATACCACCAACTTCCGCATCGCGCTCTACGACAAGGAAGGGGACAAGATCACAATGCCGTACATGGTGGACGAGTATGACACTTACACCTCATTCGTTGGCGGGAAGTCGCTCACCGCTTACGTGGTCAAAGAGGGCAGGTCGCTGTTCCTCCCCCCGGACAAGAAGAGAGATTGGATCAAGGCTCATGGACTGAGGCCGGTGGGCAATCCGTCTGAGGCCTGGCTCGGTGTGCCCATACATGCGGAGGGTGAGGTAATCGGGGCGGTAGCTGTGCAGAGTTATGAGAATGGGTTGCTGTACAGTGAGGACGATGTGAGCCTCCTGGAGCTTGTTGCCGACCAGATCGGTGCGGCAATTACGCGAAGACAAGCGGAGGACGCGCTTCGTGGGAGCGAGGAGCAATTCCGAACAGTATTTGACGTGACTACCGATGCGGTACTGATCTTTACTGTCGACGGAGAGATAACATACGCCAATCCCGCTGCGTGTGACATGTACGGGTACAGCAAGGAGGAATTGATCGGTCTATCCGCGGCAAAGCTCATCCAACCCGACTATTTCCATGGGTTTGCGAACTTCCGGCGAGGAATCGAGGAAAAGAAGCGATTCGTAGCCCACTCGGTGAACATCAAGAAGAACGGGGAACCGTTCGATGTTGAGATCCACGGAGCCGGGTTCACTCAAAATGGCGTCCCGTATCTCGTCTCGATCACGCTCGACATCTCGGAGCGGTTGGCGGCGGAACGGGTAATCAACGAGACAAAGCAGAAGGTCGAACGGCTGCACGATGTGGCGCAAGCCATCGAAGGATGCTTCTCCGAGGACAAGGTGTATCGCGCTACCGTCGACGCCGCCGAGAAGATCCTGTCGTTTTCCATGTGTACGTTGGACATCGTGGAGGGAGATAAGTTGGTTCCAAGAGGTCTCTCCTCAAGCCTCCCTCTAGATGCAACGCAGGAGACCACACTTGAAGATGGCGGACT
>CAZRQM010000127.1:0-3422 GCA_964602385.1 uncultured Thermotogae bacterium
CCCTTTCCTCTCGCCCGCGAAGCCACGAATCGTGTTCTTCTTGTCACGATTTCAGAGTTTTCCTCCGCGTGAAACAGAAGCATTTCCTCTCGCCCGCTCGCGATCGCTCGCTCAAGGCCTGCCTGCGTGCGGACACGCGCAGGCAGGCCCAAGATCGCTAAGATGCTTCTTTATTGTTTTTCCCATTTCTTGTGCTGTTCTTTGCGTTCTTAGCGTTCTTGGCGTGAGGATGCTTTCCTTTTCTCTATCATCTACGATCACCCGTCGCGTTCGAGGATCACCGTCTTGCTTGCCCGTTCGAACAACTGGAAGCTCCGTCCTCCCTCGTGCACGAGGCCAGTGATGATGTACCCAGAAGCGAACATTCGCTCGAAGATGTCGCGTGTCTGCAGCCGCCAGTCGCGCGCCAGGTCGATGTCGCTCGCTCGCATGTTGTCGAGTTTTACCGGAATTTCAATGAGAATAACGGCACTTCTGGTGATACCACCACACACGGAATCATCGAACCCCACCAAGCGGCGCAGCCGCGTATCTGCCACCGAGGTGCGCGTAGCCACTTCCATCTTGTCAAGCCCGAGGTGGAAGTGGTAAGGAAGGGCGTGGCTATCGACAACCGCCTTTACCCGCGGCGCGGTGAGCCACCACTCCACGAGCAGCCGATCCGTAGCCAGGCCTTTGTTCCTAGAATTGCGCAGTTCACCGTACAGATCGCGTTCGTATCCGACAGCGACAGCTCCCAGCTTGTTGAACGCGACGTGCGCCTCCAGGCTACGCAGCGGATCGATCGCCCACTTGATGAGCGCCACTCCTTCCTTCATGCCGATCTCGCGTTCGAGGGATCGCAACATCGTCCCGATTCCCTTGTTTCTTTCACCCTCCATCACTGCATGGTAGGAGGTGAACCACGAGGAAAGATCACCATCCACGCTCGCCACGTCGATGATCGTCCCGCACAACGTTTCATCGTCCTTCATCGCGCCAAGGATCAATCCGTTGCACCTCTCGATCGCCACGAGCGCAGGTGCAGCGAAGAACGGGGATCCATCGGAGGTGGCACGCTGCAGGGTTTCGCAGGCAGAGAACTCGCGCGCTGTGGTCAACCGATCAATAACGATAGTCATCCGCGTGCTCTATTGCGGCGTAGTTCTTGCGCTTATCGGCGTACATCCGTTGATCGGCCTGAGCGAGGACCTCCTCCACCGAGTGCGTGTCCCCCGCATGGCGGACGTAGATCCCGATGGAGAGGCCGATCTTGAGATCGCCCAGCTCCAATTCGGATGGGAGCGCTTCAACCCTCTTCTTCAGTCTCTTTTCCACTGTCCCCGTATCCTCGACCGTCTCGGGCATGAGGATGAGGAATTCATCGCCACCGTAGCGGATTACGCTATCGGCAGCGCGCACCCCTTCCGAGAGGACCTGCGCCACCTTCTGCAGCACCTCGTCTCCCCTCAAGTGACCGAGGGTATTGTTCACGCGGCGGAAACCATCGATGTCGACCATCATCAACGTGATCTCACGACCGTAGCGATCGGCGCGATCGAATTCGCCGTCGATTACCTCATTCAGGTAATGACGATTGAACAGTTGCGTCAGCGGATCGCGCACCGCCTGCTCCCGGAGCTTCGACTGAGCTTCAAGGTTCGACAACGCGACCGCGAACTGTGCCGCCGCGGCCGTTAGCAGACGCCGATCTTCCTCATCGAAGAAGCCAACCTGTGGGCTCTCGATGTTAATTACGCCTAGTACATCGTCACCAATCATCACTGGCACGCCGAGCTCGGAACGTGTTTCGGAGAATCCCACAACGTAACGTGGATCATTAGTCACATCGTTTACCAAGGCATACATCTTGTGCGCCATCACCCAGCCAGTGATCCCTATGCCTACGGCAAAACGATCCCCTTCGGTACGGCCATTCGGTCCTCCAGGGCCACGCAGCCCGCGCAAAACCAGCTCGTCCCCCTCACGCAGCAAGATGGCGCTTCGCTGCACGAAAAACTGCTCGGCAAGGAACCCAAGCGTACTGCTGATCAATTCCTCCACTGTCGATGCCCCGACAAGCATGTGCGCAAGGTCGCGTATCTGAAAGAGGAAAGTCTGGTGCTTGAGGTTCGTGATCGCGACCGACAGTTGGCTGGCAAGAGCAGTGATGATCTCCTTGTCTTGCTCCCCGAACGCGTTCACGCGGCTCGCTTCCACGGCGATCACCCCGAGCGGTTCTTTGCGGGCCAAAATGGGAACATCGATCTCGGAGCGGGTCAGGTCGCTCCACTTCAGATACCGTTCTTCAACGCTCACGTCGGGAACGATGATTTCTTGCTGATGCTCAAGTGCCCAGCGGGCAAAGCCGTTCCCGCTGACAGGCATGCGTAGCCCGGTATACAGCGCGTCTTCGCTGGCATAGTCCCCTTGCGATGCAAATCCTGCCAGTACTAGCTCATCCTCCTCGCGGATCCAGATGCCGAAGAAGTCGTAGTTCATGTCTTGCTGCAGGCGCTTTGCAGCAAGATCGCACATCTGCTCCACATCCTGTGTGACCGCCAGCTCCCGGCTGAACTGCGCCAGGCCATGCAGCCTTCTCTTCTGTTTATCAAGCTGTCTTAAGCGATATGTTCGCTCGACCGCAAGGGCCGCCAGGTTGGCAAGTGCCACCACCGGCTTCAGTGTCTCAACCGTGGGAACGGAGCGATCCAGCGGATCATCGACCGAGATGTGCCCGATGATTCCCTCCGATGCTCGCAATGGAATTAACAGATAGTCATCACTGTGCCAGCCATCAATTGATACAGTTCCACCCAGGCCAAGATCCGCCGCCCATGGTGTCTTGTCGTGCGGAATGTAGTATGCATCACCCAGGCGAAACCCCTCAGCAAATGCTAGCTTTCTCTCAGCGGGGGTTATTCCGCCACCCGCACGCAGACTCGCCATATCTTCCTCACTCAGGCCAGCGCCAAGGATCTTGTACACCTCGCCTTCCTGCGGGTCATGGGCGGAGAGATCGTACAGGGAAGCAACGGCGCGTTGAAATCCGCTGTGCTCCGTTATCGCGTCGAGCACGCTCTGCAGGATGTGATCGATGTCACGAGATGAGAGTATAGATTGCCCGAGGTCGAGCACGATCTCCCGCAACTGAGTGAGCCGCAACTCGGCGGTCACGTCCCGGGCCGTGCCCTCGATGAATCGCTCTCCGCTCGTCTCGACAAGATGTGTCTCCACTTGCAGATCGATCATTGCGCCGTCTTTCTTGACGAAACGATAGGTTGTCTTGTCGCCGCCGGGGAGCGAATCGTCCTCAATGCGAGCCCGCAGCCTCGTAACGAGCAGTTGCTTGTCCTCGGGGACAACAAAGTCAATGGGCAAATGCCCAACGACATCGCCTGACACGTAGCCCGTGAGGTCGAGTAGGAACCTGTTCAAGAAAG
>CAZRQM010000128.1:0-2140 GCA_964602385.1 uncultured Thermotogae bacterium
GAGGGATTCCTCTCAGGTAGGTTTGTCATGAATCCTGGCGGAGAAGCATATGGCTCTGGAAGCGAGGGATTGCTCCTCATGGACGGACACATCGATATCATGCGTCCGTTCACAATCAGCTACGGGGGGCAATCGGCGACGTTCTCTGTTCATAGCTACGCAGAACCCACGGGTTCCACTAGCAGCGGGATAACTTCTACTCCTGCGCAGACGCCGGTTGCTGTTCCGCTGCCAGGCCAAGTGACAGACTTGCAGGACGCGTTGACGACAGGCGAATTCACCGCTGAAAGTATGGCCTCTCTCTTCTCACTTCCACCCGCTCTTGTGCGGACGCTCGACATCACCATGCGTACCTCAGAACTACGCCTCCTGTTCGTCCTTCTTTCAGAAGATGTACGCAGCGGCTCGTTCAGCGATGATCTTCTGACCTCCATTGAACCGCTAATCGGGACGGGTGCGATGATGGTGTGGGCTTTGTCGGCTACGGGGATCCCGTTCACTCCGTGGAGTTTTTTCGTGCAGCAAAACGGCACAAACTACGTCTTCTTCAGCGATGCATCCTTTGTTGAGCTAACGCCCGGTTTCCTGCGAAGCGTGGAAGTTCCGGCGGGGCAGCTCCTTGCAGGCGTGATTCGCCTTCCGAAGGGGATTGATCTTGCCCAGCCCTTTGCGGTCTTCTACGGGACGAACAGCGCAGCGTTTGACGCACAGTGAGCGGCGGCGCGCAGGCTAACCATCCCTCTATTGATTCCACGAAGCTAATCCTTGCATCCGCGTCTCCGAGACGCTCAGAGATTCTCTCACGGATCGCCTCCGATTTCATAGTCGTAGCAAGCGAGATAAGCGAGCATTGCGACGGCACACCTGAGGAACAAGTACTTACCTTGGCTGAGGCGAAGGCGCGCGCCGTGGCGATAGATCATCAAGGGGTGATCATCGGTGCGGACACGATCGTCGTCGTCGATGGGCGTATCCTCGGCAAGCCCCACTCGCGCGAGCAGGGAAGGCAGATGGTGACACTGTTGAGTGGAAGAGCTCACGATGTGCTCACCGGCCTGTGTATCCTTCGCACTGATGATGAGAGCGTGCACGTTCGGTGTGAGAAGACACGGGTATGGTTTCGGGATCTGACCGAGCGGGAGATAGACCACTACCTCGACACGAACGAATACGTGGACAAGGCAGGCGGGTACGCGATTCAAGGACAGGCAGCGGCGTTCATCACCGGGATAGATGGTGACTACTTCAACGTCATGGGCCTTCCCCTCTGCCGCCTGGTGCTGATATTGAGAGAAGTCGGAATCGATTTGCTCGCCTGATCGGCTTGCAGTTAGAATATTACACGTGAGGCAAGACAACAAACAAAGGAGATGCTTGGCATGGTGAACACGCGCAAGAAGGTGTCGATCCTCGACCTGCTGGCGATGAAGGAACGGGGAGAGAAGATCACGTGGCTGACGGCGTACGACTATCCGACGGCCCAGTTTGCCGAGGAAGCGGGGCTGGAGATGCTCCTCGTCGGCGACTCGCTCGGGATGTGCGTCTACGGCTACGAGGGGACGATCCCGGTGACGATGGATCAGTGTATCGTGCACAGTGAGGCGGTGCGGCGAGCGGCGCCGACCGCGTTCGTCCTCGGTGACATGCCGTTCCTGAGCTACCAGACGAGCAACGAGGATGCGGTCCGCAACGCCGGCAGGTTCCTCAAGGAAGCGGGAGTCGACGCGGTGAAGCTCGAAGGTGGGCTGCGCGTGATCCCGCGGATAAGGGCTATCCTCGATGCGGGAATCGTCGTCTGCGGGCACATCGGCCTCACCCCGCAGAGCTCCGGCCAGCTCGGTGGGCACAAGGCGCAGGGACGGACGGTGGAATCGGCGAGGATGGTGATTGAGGACGCTCTGGCAATCGAGGATGCGGGGGCACAGCTCCTGTTGCTAGAGGCCGTTCCCCCCGAGGTAGCGGGGTTCATCACCAAGAAGCTTCGGATCCCCGTCTTGAGCATCGGCGCCGGCCAATACTGCGATGGGCAGCTCCTCATCGTCTCCGACCTGATCGGTCAGTTCCAGGCGTTCACCCCTAAGTTCGTCAAGAAGTACGCCAACGTGGCGCAGGTGGTCACTGACGCGATGCGCGCCTACGT
>CAZRQM010000128.1:2240-3410 GCA_964602385.1 uncultured Thermotogae bacterium
AACGGCGAGCTGATGCCCGGTCGCTACATCCGCGTGCGCAACATGAAAGAACAGGTTGCGGATAACGGGGACATCCTCGCCATCGCCGCGGCGATGCAGATCATCGGGGCAAGCTACGTGGAGACGCTTGACACCAAGGGGACGGACGGATCGAACATCCACCTCGGCGGTCCGGAGACGATCACCGGCTACTTCGGCGGCATTGGTCAGCCGAACGATCACGCCGTGCAGTGGCTCGATGAGTACCTCCACTACTACACGACATACGGGATAAAACAGGTGCTAAACATTAACCCGGGGACGGTCCTCCTCGCGTATCTCCTGCATAAGCTGGGCGTGGATATCGAGTTCAAGATCTCCGTATACATGGGAAACGACAATCCCTATGCAGCCTTGTGGACGCTGATCGGAGCGAAGCTCTTCTCCCGGCCGGATGGAACGACGTCGCTCATCGGATTCAACTGGTCGAATTCGGTGAACAATGAGACAATCAAGGCGACCGCGCCGATGCGCAGAGCGCTCGGGTTTGAGGATGTCGTCCGTTTCGAGCACCACATCACCGAGACGTACAAGTCGATCGTCATCCAGCCGTACGACCGAACCGATGAGCTCCTACAGCTCGCGCCGCATGTGGCGAACATCTCGGCTAAACACGAAGGGGCTGGCCCGCAGGTGGACGAGAAGCGGGAGCACCCATCCGACATCCTCGAGTACTTCCTGCCCAAGGAACAGATCGAGAAGCAGGGACTGATGCCGTACTTGGAGCGGAACTACCTCGACAAGCACGATGCAGTGAATCGCACTGCTGTCGCCCTGACGAAGGCCGGACTGTCGTTTATCGCAGCGCGAAAGCTACATTCGTAGCGACTTACATTCGTAGCGACTTACATTCGTAAGGACTTACATTCGTAAGAACCTATATCAGTAGGGACTTGCACCGCTGGAGAGAGGAGAGGAGAGGCGCGGAGAGACGAGGCACTTTCTCTGCGTCTCCTCCTTTCCGTGTCTCTCCATCTCCCTTTCTCCTCTCCCCTCTCCCCGTGTCTCCTCCTCCCCGCGTCTCTCCTTCTCCCAGTTTGCCAAGCTTCTCCCGCAGATCGTCGTTATCGCTGATATCCATACCGCGATTATACCTGAGATGTATCTGTCGAGATAATCGCCCAGATGTCG
>CAZRQM010000129.1:0-3370 GCA_964602385.1 uncultured Thermotogae bacterium
GAGGTCGTCGACCTCCCCGGAACGTACTCCCTAACTTCGACCGATGAAGCCGAGGCGCAGACGCGAAATTTCCTCGCTCGTGGAGAGTTTGACGCTGTGTTGAACGTGATTGATGCTTCTCTTCTCAGTCGGGGCCTTGAGCTTACGATGCAGACCCTGGAGATGGGAATTCCACTCGTCGTGTGTCTGAACATGGAGGACGAGGCGAGACGAAAGGGGTTGACGATCGATGTTGATGCGCTCTCCGAGCGGCTCGGCGTTCCAGTAGTGAGTGCGATCGCCGTCCGTGGAATCGGCGTCAACCAGGCAGCAGCGAGTGTGATGACGGTAGCGAAGGAGCACCCGAGTGTTCCCGCTCCCAAGTACAGCAGCGACGTGGAGAAGACTATCGAGCAACTCTCCCCGCGCGTATCCTCGAAGCTTGGAAAGGCCGGATTTTCACCGCGATTGATGGCGATCAAGCTGTTGGAGGGGGATCAGTTCTTCATCGATCTTGCGCGTGAGGGCGGGTTCGACGAGTTCGATCTCGTAGACGAGCTACGCTCGCGGCTTGCACAGTCGCGTGGACGAAGCGGGGAAGAAGTCCTCGCCGCCGAACGCCATCACCTGTCGATGGAACTCTTCGAGGAGGTGACCAAGGTCGGTGCGCCGACAATTGGCCTGCGCGACCGGATCGATGCCCTCCTCATGCACCGGGTATTCGGCTACATCTTCTTCGGGGTGATCATGTACGGCCTATTTTTCGTGGTGTTCAAGGTGGGGGCGCTCGTGGAGGGGCCGATGATGGGGTTGTTCGACCGGTCGATCGACGTCCTCGGAGCGGTGCTGCCGCAGAACACCGTTTGGTTCTTCATCCTGAAGGGGCTGGTGCAAGGGATCGCCGGAGCGGTGGGGATCGTCCTCCCGTATCTCGTCCCGTTCTGGATCGGCCTCGCGCTTCTTGAGGACGTGGGGTACCTTCCTCGGGCCGGGTACCTGATGGACGTGTTCATGCACAAGATCGGGCTGCACGGAAAGTCGGTCATCCCGTTTATCCTTGGGTACGGGTGCAGCGTTCCCGCGGTCTTGGCGACGCGTATCCTCAACTCCCCCCGCGACCGGTTCATCACCGCCCTCCTCTCGGTGATGGTCCCCTGCTCGGCGCGGACGATCGTCATCTTCGGTCTCATTGGCTACTTTCTCGGGCCGGGGTATGCGTTCCTCATCTACATCGTGAACCTCGTGGTGATAGCTATCGCCGGGAGGATCATGACCAAGATCTTCCCCCGCGTTACCCCCGGTTTGATACTCGAGATCCCGTCGTACAAGGTTCCATCCGTGCGTGTTGTCGCTTCCAAGGTTTGGATTCAAGCGCGCGAGTTCATAATCCTTGCCTGGCCTCTCCTCATCGGCGGGAGCATCCTCCTTAGCCTGTTCGAGTACGGGCACATCGATCACTTCCTTAACCTCGGGTTTCTTCCGATCACCTGGTCTCTAGGGCTCCCGGCGAGCCTCGGGGTGACTCTCATCTTCGGCGTCTTCCGCAAGGAGCTAACGTTGATCATGCTCTTCCAGGCGCTGGGGACGACGGACGTGGGGAGTGTCCTCTCCGCCGGGCAGATGATGACATTCACCCTGTTTGTCCTGTTCTATATCCCGTGTGTGGCCACGATTGCCGTGCTCATCAGGGAACTCGGAAGGCGGAAGACGGCGCATGTCCTCGCTACGACCACGGGGATCGCCATGATCGTCGCCTTAATTGGCCGGGGGATAGCGAGTATAATCGGCTGAACTACAGTTATCGGAGGTCTTACAGATGGGAGATATGAAAGAAGCAGTCCAAGACGTGAAGCGAGCGCTCGGTGCTCTAGGAAAGCATGTTCCAGATGATATGGAGCACTTCACGAAGTTTATGGGGGCAGTCCTCAAGCCGGGAGCGCTCGATGTTAAGACAAAGGAACTGATTGCGCTTGGAATGGGGCTCACTGCCCGTTGTAAGTACTGCATCGGGATACACACCCAAAGCTGCCTTGCCGCGGGCGCGACGGAGGATGAGATATGGGAAGTGGCGGCAGTAGCCGTGATGATGGGCGGCGGCCCAGCCCTGACCTACACCGCTGAGTTGTACAAGGCGCTTGAAGAGTTTGGAAATCCGGAGAAGCTAGCATAAGATGAACGTACTTGCGGTTCTGCGTGAGGCGGTCACAATAACCATCTTCGTCTTTTCGATGATGGTCTTCGTTGACTGGTTGAACGTGCGCTCTCGCGGTGGGATGACCACCACCTTGCGCGGCCGCAAGTGGCGTGAATACGTGCTCTCTTCCTCCCTCGGGGCGACCCCGGGGTGCCTGGGGGCATTCATGAACGTCTCGCTGTACGTGCATGGCCTGATTGGGTTTGGCGCGCTCGTGGGGGGAATGATCGCGACATCCGGCGATGAGTCCTACGTGATGCTCTCTCTCTTCCCAGCGAAGGCGCTGATCTTGTTCGCAGGCCTCTTCATCGCTGGGATCGTCTTTGGAGCGATCTCGGACTGGCTTGCCTCGCGGATGCACATTGCTCCGTGTGAGGAATGCCATCTGCAACAGGTGCACGCGGATGAGCTTGAGACCCATGGATGGAAGCTCCTGCGAGAGAACCTACGTCATCCGACGGCGCTGCGCATTCTCTTCTTGTTACTCATGGTCGTCCTCCTTGTCGTTGCAATCGTTGGGGTTGTCGGCCCTGAGACATGGGACTGGATGCGGATTACCCTCGTCATCCTCCTCTGCCTCGGCACCGTCCTTGGCATGTCCGGATCGGAGCACTACCTGAAGGAACACATCATTGGCCATGTATTGCGTCGTCATACCGTTCGCGTCTTCTTGTGGACGTTCGGGGTTCTCCTACTTCTCTCCTTCCTCCCCAGCCTGGAGACGGTGAGTGTCTTCTTGCAGCATCGCATGTTATGGGTCTTCCTCTTCGCCGGGCTGCTGGGGATTATCCCCGAGTCGGGGCCGCACATGATTTTCGTGATGATGTACGCCTCCGGCATAATCCCCTTCTCCGTTCTCTTCGTCAGTTCGTTCGTGCAAGACGGCCACGGGATGCTCCCTCTGCTCTCGGTCTCCGTGAGGGATTCGCTGCGTGTGAAGGCGTTCAACCTCGTGTTCGGCCTTGCCGTCGGTGGGATTCTCTACGCGGTTGGAATTTGATTCACACATTCCACACACCCCTCTCACAGGCAGCACGCAACCACCGGCTACTATGTCACTATACGAGAGCAAGAAAAAGGATTGTTACCTCCGATCCTAGATAGTACAGAAAGGTTACACCGGACGGGGCCCTTAGAGCGGGGCCCCGTTCTTTGTGGTTCTTGGTCTCTCGCAAGGCGTGAAGCGGTGATGGGTGA
>CAZRQM010000130.1:0-3255 GCA_964602385.1 uncultured Thermotogae bacterium
GGCGTTCTGACCGCCGAAGCCGAAGGAGTTGCTCATTGCCACCTCGATCTTCTTCTCCACCGTCCTGGGGGTGTAATCAAGATCACATTCGGGATCGGGGGTCTCGTAGTTGCGCGTAGCGGGAATTATCCCGTGCTCCATCGATAGGAGCGTTGCGATTACCTCTACCGCGCCGGCAGCGCCGAGGAGATGGCCGGTCTGAGACTTGGTGGAGCTGATCTTCACGTTCTTCGCATCGTCGCCGAAGACGGCCTTGATCGCCAGTGTCTCTACCCTGTCATTGAGGATGGTCGATGTCCCGTGCG
Organism: uncultured Thermotogae bacterium; assembly: GCA_964602385.1. GTDB lineage: Bacteria > Bipolaricaulota > Bipolaricaulia > UBA7950 > UBA9294 > M55B144. The sequence continues at coordinate 306 of CAZRQM010000130.1, forward strand.
CGTTGATGTAATCGACTTTGGAAGCGGTTATCCCGGCACGATCGATCGCCATTTGCATCGCCTGCGCCGCGCCTGATCCATCCTCGGCCGGGGCGGTGATATGCTCCGCATCAGCGCTCATTCCAAATCCCACTAATTCACCGTACATGTGCGCACCGCGATCGATGGCTCGCTCGCGCTCTTCAAGGATGATGAATCCTCCCCCTTCTCCCATAACGAAGCCATCGCGATCCTTATCGAACGGGCGCGATGCACGCTGCGGCTCGTCGTTGCGCTTAGAGAGGGCTCCGATCTTGGTGAACCCGGCGTAGGCGATCCGTACGAGAGCCGCCTCTGATCCGCCAGCGACCGCGATATCGCAGAGCCCAGAACGGATCAGTTCCGAAGCGATCCCGATCGCGTGCGCGGAACTGGCGCAGGCGGAGACCACGCCGAAGTTCGGGCCGCGCATGCCGTACTCGATGGCGATCTCCCCGGCGATGGCGTTGGGCATCAATCGTGGAACAAAGAACGGGCTGACGCGATGAGGACCGTACTCGGTTAACGCGGCGAAGTTCTCCTCCATCGTCTGCAATCCCCCGATCCCTGTCCCGGCAATCGCCGCGGTCCTCTGCGATGGGATCTCGTCTGGAGATAGGCCGGCATCATCGAGCGCCAGCTTGGAGGCAGCTAGGGCAAACTGCGTGCTGCGATCGATCCGGCGCGCACGCCGTTTGTCCATGTGCTCAAGCGGGTCGAAGCCTTCCACAATAGAACCGATCTTCACATCGATCCCAGAGAGGTCGACCAAATCATCGACGCGGTGCACACCGTTCTTCCCGGAGACGAGCGCATCCCAGAAAGCATCCTTCCCAATTCCGATCGGCGTTACCGGACCCAATCCCGTGATGACAACCCGCCTATTCATGGTTCTCCCCCAGTTCCTTCTGCACATCTAAGAAGTGGATCTCCTGCTCGATCTGCGAAGTGTCCCTTGGGGATTTATCCCCCAGGGATGCATCGGTTGCGACGGCCTCGGAGGAAGCAAGTTCCTCTCTACGGGCATTGACCGCGGCGCGGTCGATCTCGCCCGTGGGGATCGCTTCATGAGCGAGGATCGTCACGCCATCCGCAGTCACTTGCAGTACCCCCCCACTCAGAGCGAATACGTATTCCTCATCTTCAGTCTTGATGCGCAACGGCGATGGACCGAGTGCCGCAAGGAGCGGCGCATGTCCGTTCATCACGGCAAACTCGCCCTCCGGGCTGCGGGCAACGACGATCTTCGCTTCACCATCAAATAACATCCGTTCCGGAGATTGTAATTGGCAGTGCATCTCACCCTCCTAGCGGTAAACTATAGATAAATGACACATCCCAGTTCAAGGGACTGTGTCCGAAGGACTGTGTCCGAAGGACCAAGTCTGGAGGACACAGTCCGTAGAGCGCGGTTTGAGAAACGCTACGGTCCGCTCCGCGATGGCCCCACCAACTCGCGCAAGTACAAATCGACAAGTTCGATCGAGAGAGAAAGATCATCTCTCCCCAGACGAACGATTCCCGCTCGCGACAGCGGGCTGTCGACAAGCGCGTTCAGTGACAGAGCCAGCCCACGACTGATATCGATCCCTCTGTCGCCACACTTGGTGCACACGACCCCTCCCTGCGCAGGGACGAAGCGAAATGGGCCACGCGTGCTGCCGCACCTCGTGCATGCCGTGAGTTGCGGTCGGTGCCCAAGCACAGCAAGAAGCTTCAGCATCGCCGCAATGGCCATTTGTTCACCCCGTGGCGTCCCCTCTTCCAATAGCGCAAGCAGGCGTGCCAGGATTGTGTAGGCCGCCGGTTCCTGCTGATGCGAGGGAAGGAGCCGATCGAGGAGTTTGCTGACAGAAAGCGCCGTCAACACCATCTCTAGCGAGCCCTTAAGATGCGAGTAACCGGATATGAGCGCCCCTTGGCTGACTAGGTCGAGCTGCGCCTTGGCATAAAACACGACCTCCACGTGATTCAAGAGGTCGAAGACCCCGCCCAGGCGTGACTTGAACCCTCGCGCACCCTTGGCGATCGCCGTCCTCTTTCCCCAGTCCTCGGTGAAGAGGGTGACGATGAGATCGGATTCAGCAAAGTCACGGATGCGGAGGATGAACGCCTCTCCCCGCTCAATTCCCACTCTACTCCGGAGCGCCCTCTACGATGGCCACACTGCTGCTAGCGCCGATCCTGGTGGCACCGGCAGCGATCATCGCCACCGCCTCTTCGTACGTGTGGATTCCGCCGGCTGCCTTCACTCCCATCGATGGACCGACAGCCTCGCGCAGGAGGGAGACATCTTCCACCGTCGCTCCACCGGAAGCAAAGCCGGTCGATGTCTTCACAAAGTCCGCTCCCGCCGCCTTGGCAAGGATAGCTCCGGCGCGCTTCTCCGCGTCATCGAGGAGAGCCGCCTCCAGGATAACCTTCACCAGCGCTTCACGCGGGGCCTTCTCCGCCGCCACGCACACCGCGCGAATGTTATCCGACACCGTTCCATAGTCTCTCGCCTTCAACGCCGCGACATTGATCACCATATCCAGCTCATCGGCGCCATCAGCGATTGCCTTCTCCGCCTCATAACCTTTGACCTCGCTCGTGGACATCCCGTGAGGGAAGCCGATCACAACACACACCTTCGGCTCGCTCCCATCGAGAAGTTCGCGCGCCAACGCGGCGTGACACGGGCTGACACAGACCGAAGCAAACCCGTACTCCTTAGCCTCTGCGCACAGTTTGCGCACACCCTCGGTGGAGGCCGTTGGCCCGAGGAGGGTGTGATCAATCATCTTCGCCAGTTCTCTCTTGTTCATCATTCCTCCTAGTCTTTGGGGCTCGTCACTGTCTGCAGTTGGCAACGAACCATCACCGCAAATGATAGCACCCTTTCCTCTCGCCCGCGAAGCCACGAATCGTGTTCTTCTTGTCACGATTTCAG
>CAZRQM010000131.1:0-3214 GCA_964602385.1 uncultured Thermotogae bacterium
GAGAGATCGCCCCGTTCCGGGATGAGATTTCGGAGCTGATTGCCTCTTTCTTCGACCGTTGGCTCAAGGAGTAATCTCGTGATTGTTGCAAATCACCGACTGAAGAATCCCTGATGGCGCGCTTGCTGTACCGCCGTGAGATCCAAGGAAGAAGTCAAGGCAAGAGGATTAGGGGATTAGTAGTTAGGTCATTATCTTTGGTGTCTTATTAAATAGCAATGTCCTACAGTAATGTACTTCCTACTAAGCGTAGCCTCAAAACACTAAAAGCATAGAGGTCTCCACGCATTTGGAGAAGTCATGTTTAACAAGGAAATGCATTCCTTTTGTTCCATTCTCCATGACCAGCAACCTGAGTTGGTCTTCTATCAATCTGTCAGTAGTTTTCGGAGCAGTTCTTCCTTATCGATTCTTAGACCGAAGTTCCTGACCTCAAAGTAGCGGAAATGTTGTTGGGATGGGCCGTTGAGCGACAATCAAAGTGCAGCGTTCTGTCCACACTCAGATTCCGCAGGTTAGGAATGCACTAGAACCTCAGTGAACCTTATCTCAGCACCAACAAGTATGCCAAGTTTTCAGGCCCGATGTCAAGCAAAACAGGTACTTTGCTGTCTACAAGATCGAGAACACTTTCTCGCTCAATGCTCTATTCCATCGGTATTACCTACCCATTTCGGGGCCAAAATCGCGGGGAACTTCAGCTTAGATGATCGGCGACTTCCTTGATGATTGAATATCGGCCTAAATCAGCCGGAATCGGAAGCTTACCGTGTCATCATAAGCATCATCAAGCCTGGAGAGTAACGCTGCAATTTGGCACGGGAACTACAACAATAACCGGCGTCGCTCATGCAAGCGACGCCGGTTGTTTGGTGCTGAACGCTAAGTTGCAGCCATCTACCCGTGTTTCTGCGCTGTGTAGGCGAGCAGGCCTCCTGCTTTGATCATGTCCATCTCACGCTTGGAGAGGTCGTGCTTGACGGGGAAGTGCGTTCCCTTGGTCTTGTTCTCCACCACTAACTCTCCTTCGAGATTACTGACGTCGACCTCCAGTTGATCTCCCTGATCGATGATGTCTGTATCGCACAGGAACGGGATTATTCCGACGTTGATCAGGTTCGCTCGGTGGATGCGGGCGTAGCTCTTGGCGAAGACGGCCTTGATCCCCAATTGCCACGGACCGAGGGCCGCGTGCTCGCGCGATGAGCCCTGGCCATAATTGTCGCCGCCCACAATGAATCCCCCGTTCTTCTCCGCGGCACGTGCCGCGAAGGTCTTGTCCTCGTAGAAGAAGGTGAACTTGGCGATCTCAGGCAGGTTGCTGCGCAGGTGCTGCGTCAGCGGCCCGGCGGGCATGATGGCATCGGTGGAGATTCCATCTCCCACCTTGAGTAACACCTCTCCAGTAAGCCTTGGCTCAAGCGGAGTCTGAGACTTAAGCGGGACGATGTTCGGCGCGCGCACGATCTCCATCGATTCACCAACCGGATCGAGGATGAGGTAATCATCGATGTCGAGGTGATCGACGCTCACTTCAATCGGAGGAAGCTTGCGCGGATCGGCTATCACGCCGGCAAGAGCGGATGCGGCCGCAACTTGCGGACTGCACAGGGCGATCTTGCCGAACTTGTTTCCCCCGCGCCCCTTCCAGTTGCGGTTAACTGTGCGCAGGGAAAGGTGGCCATCTCCCGGGACGAACCCGACCCCGATGCACGCGTTGCACCCAGGCTCGATCATGCGCACCCCGGCCTTGGTGAACGCGAGGAAGCTCCCGTCCTCCATCAGCATCTCCCACGCTTGCCGCGATCCGGGGGAGATGATGACATCGAAGTCGGTGGAAACGTGCTTCCCTTTAAGCATCTCGGCGACGATCTTCAAGTCGTGGTAGGAGCCGTTCGTGCACGATCCGATGTACACCTGGTTGAGTTTCGTCCCCGCAACCTCGTCGATGTCGTAGACGTTGTCCGGCATCCCCGGCATCGCTACCAGAGGTTTGACCGATGACAGATTGACTTCGAGCGTGGAGTCGTAGACCGCGTTATCGTCCGGTGCCAGCTCGGCCCAGTCACTCTCCCGCTTCTGCATCTTGAGGAATGAAGCGGTGATCTCATCGGACGGGAAGATCGACGATGTGGCCCCGGTTTCGGTGCACATGTTGGTGATCGTCGCCCGCTCGGGGACGGAGAGGGTCTTCACTCCCGGCCCGGTGAACTCTATGAAGTAGCCCACGCCCCCCGTGACGGAGATGCGGTGCAGGATCTCCAGCGCAACATCCTTTGCTCCCACCCCGTGCGTCAGCTTGCCGGTAAAGATGACGTTCAGCATCTTGGGGACAATGACATAGAACAGACCTCCCCCCGCGGCTACGGCTACATCCATCCCACCGGCGCCGATCCCAAGCATCCCTAGTCCTCCGGCGGTCGGGGTGTGGGAATCGGACCCGAGGAGGGTCTTCCCAGGCACGCCGAACCGCTCGTAGTGAAGCTGATGGCAGACGCCGTTTCCGTTCTTGGAGAACTTCGCTCCATAGTGGGAGGCGATCGTCTGCAAAAAGATGTGATCGTCGGTCGATTCGCCCTTGAAGCCAAGGGATGTGTGATCCGAATAGGAGACGACCTTCTCTGCTTTCACCTTCTTAAGACCGAGCGACTCAAATTCGAGCCAGGCCATCGTTCCGGTAGAGTCCTGCGTGAGACAATGGTCGATGCGGATTCCGACCTCTGTCCCCCGCTCTAAGGTTCCTTCCTGCACGTGGTGTGCCAGGATCTTCTCCGTCATTGTCATGCTCACGCTGACCACCTCACGAGGTATACTCTCACTATATGGGAATATGTTCTTGTTCTGTGAGGCAGGATACTGTGGCGACGGATCATTGTCAAGGATGTTAGAAACGCGGAAGTCGCAACGCGGAGTACGGAACGGGAAAAGCATCCTCATGCAAAGGTCCGTCTGCTACAGTGTTCTAGCAGACAGGCCACACAGGAAGCACCGCAAGACCTCCGTAATGGGTAATCAGTGATAGGTCATGCGTGATGAAACAGAGCAGCTAAGGCCGATGGTGTAACCTGAGAGCTGATGGCTGACTGCTGAAAGCTCGCGTCTCTCTCGTGGCTTGACTGAGCAACACCGAACGGCGAGAGACGGGCGTTCTATGCCCTACTGGCGATGATCATCTTGGCGAGGACTAGATCCTCCTTTGTTGTCACCTTGATGT
>CAZRQM010000132.1:0-1571 GCA_964602385.1 uncultured Thermotogae bacterium
ATGGAGGACGGGACGGGAATCGTCCACACGGCGCCAGCGTTCGGTGAGGACGACTACCAGCTCGGTCTGGAGCAGGATCTTCCGTTCTTACAGCCCGTCGATCTCGCGGGGCGCTTTACCGAAGCGTTCCCTATGTGCGAAGGGATGTTCGTTAAGGAGGCCGACGAGAAGATCGTCGATGACCTGAAGGCGCGTGGGGTATTGTACCGGCTCGCTCTATATGAGCACGACTATCCGTTCTGCTGGCGTTGTGACACGCCGCTTCTCTACTACGCTCTCGACTCGTGGTTCGTGAAGACAACGGCGGTTAAGGATCAGATGATCGCCAATAACGCGGCGATCAACTGGTATCCCCCGCATGTGGGGGCCGGGCGGCTCGGAGACTTCCTCGCTAATCTTAAGGATTGGGCCCTCTCCCGCGATCGCTACTGGGGAACACCGCTCAACCTGTGGGTCTGTGAGGAATGTGGGGAGACGATCGCCGTCGGTAGCCGCGATGATCTCGTGGATCGTGCCCTCGATAAGGAGCTGGCGAAGAGCGTCGAACTGCACCGCCCGTACATCGACAAGGTTGATCTGGCATGCCCTAAGTGCGGCAAGACGATGCACCGGGTGACGAACGTGATCGACGCTTGGTTCGATTCGGGATCGATGCACACGGCGCAGTGGCACTACCCGTTTGCCAACAAGGAGGAATTCGCAAAATCGTTCCCCGCCGACTTCATCTGTGAAGCGATGGATCAGACGCGTGGCTGGTTCTACACGCTCCTTGCCACGAGCACCATCATCCATGGGCAGGCGCCGTACCATAACTGTGTCGTCACGGGTCTCGGACTTGATGAAGATGGCGTCAAGATGAGCAAGAGTAAGGGTAATGTGATCGACCCCTGGGAGCTGATCGACGTCTACGGCGCGGATACGCTGCGCTGGTACCTGTACTCGTCGAGTGCCCCCTGGAAGTCGAAGCGGCTGGGCGCGGATGTGGTCAAGGACGCGCTGTACAAGTTCCTCGATACGCTGCGCAACACCTACGACTTTTTCGCTCTGTACGCTTCGATCGATGACTTCAACCCGCAGCGGGATAAGCTCACCCACGATGACCTGACCGCGCTTGATCGCTGGATCCTCTCTCGCCTGGCGTCAACGATAAGGGGAGTGACGGACGGGATGGACGCCTACGACGTGGTCGCGGCGACGGCCGTGTTGGATGGTTTCTTGGATGATCTCTCCAACTGGTACGTTCGTTCGTCGCGGCGGCGCTTTTGGAGAGGAGGGATGGGTAAAGACAAGGTAGCTGCTTATGCGACGCTCTACCACGTTCTGATGGAGCTTGCCAAGCTCCTCGGCCCGTTCGTTCCGTTCATCAGCGAGGCGATCTACCAGCGGCTTCGGATGGTTGATGATGTGGAGAGCGTTCACCTCTGCCGCTACCCGGTCAGTTTGACTGATGCCATCGATCACGATCTTGAGAGCCAGATGGATTTAGCTCGCCGGATCGTCTCCCTGGGTCACCAAGCGCGGAACCAGGCGCAGGTGAAGGTGCGCCAGCCGCTGTCTCGCGTGATCGTCTC
>CAZRQM010000132.1:1671-3161 GCA_964602385.1 uncultured Thermotogae bacterium
TGGGGTGAAGTTTGGCACGCACCAGATTCCGGCCGGTGCCTTCTATCCCGGGGTTCGTTCGGTACTTGCTAGTGGAATGGTCATCGACCTCGCCGTGCTGCGTGAGGAGTACGAGACGATCGCGAAGCACCTTGGCAGGAGGCCGGAACTGCTCATCGCGGAGAATGCGCACCTGATCCTCCCCTATCACCGCGTCCTGGAGGACTTGGAGGGGAGCGGGAAGGCGATCGGGACCACGCGGCGCGGGATTGGCCCTGCCTACCGCGATCGTGCGGCGCGTGTCGGGATTCGCGCCATTGACCTGCTAGATAGGACGCGACTGGAGGAGAAACTTGCCCGGCGTTTGGAGCTGCTTCAGCGCACTTGGCCCCAGGCGGAATCGATCACAAGCCTCTCCGCAAGTAACCTTGCTGATAACTTGCTTGCCTCTGCTGAGCTGTTCATCTCGTCTATCGGAGACGCCTCAGGAGCGATTCAGAAAGCGATTGCGCGTGGGGAAGAGGTGCTCTTTGAGGGAGCGCAAGGGGCTCTTCTCGACGTTGACTACGGCACCTATCCCTACGTCACGTCGTCTTCGACCGTCTATGCGGGCCTGCCGCATGCGGTTGGAATTGGGAATCTTCATGTCGAACGTCGCCTGGGAGTGACCAAGGCCTACACGACGCGTGTGGGAGGCGGGCCGTTCCCCACGGAGCTTGTTGGCGAAGAGGGAGAATGGCTGCAGAGCGCCGGCGCGGAGTTCGGTGTGACCACCGGGCGGCCACGAAGATGCGGTTGGCTTGATCTCGTCGCGCTACGTCACGCTGCCCGCTTGAACGCTCCCACTGGACTTGCGATCACGAAGTTCGACATCTTAACGGGGCTTAAAGAGATCAAGGTCTGTCGCTCCTACAACCTGCGCGATCGCGAGATCACTACCTTTCCCACATCGACTGAAGATCTTGCTCTATGTGAGCCGATCTACGAGAGTGTCGCTGGCTGGGATGATGACATCGCTGGTGTGCGCGCCTACGGAGACCTTCCGTCTGCTGCACGAGAGTATCTTGACGTGATCTCCGGCGGGCTCAATGTGCCGATCGCCCTCGTTTCCGTCGGGCCATCGCCTGAGGAGACGATCCTTACAGGTTTTGACAGGGGTTAGTGGGGCGGATATAATCGTTATCTTAAGCGGAAATTTAAGGAGTAATGATCATGCAACGCACCTTTGTGGCAAAGAATGAGGAGATAGGCAAGAGCTGGAATAGGGATTGGTACGTGGTTAATGCCGATGGTAAGCCCTTGGGACGGATGGCGAGTGAGATTGCCATGATTCTGCAGGGCAAGCGCAAGCCAATCTACACCCCACACGTCGATACGGGCGACTATGTCGTTGTGATCAACGCCGAAAAGGTTGGCCTGAGCGGTAACAAGTGGGACCAGATGCTCTTCCAGCGCCATACCGGCTACATAGGTGGTCTAAAGGAGATGACGTATCGCAAGTTGGTTGAGCG
>CAZRQM010000133.1:0-3126 GCA_964602385.1 uncultured Thermotogae bacterium
ACGGAGTTTTAGAGAGGGAGGAGGAAACGTGTTGCATGGACTGGTGCTATTTGCCACGAAGCTGGAAACGGCGGATACATCGGAAGTCACTGTCCTAAACAATCACGCGCCTCCTCTCTACTCGGCGGTGAGCCTTCGTTGCCAGCTTCAGCGCGAACGGACAAGGCGTGGCTGGTGCCACGCAAAAGGCCTGTCTGCCTCACGGCACAGGTAGACGCAGAGCATGCCAAGAGAAGTGTTCGGCGTACACAGGCAAGAGGTGCCTACGTACTCAAAGCAGTGAGGCCTCTAGGAGAAAACTATGGTGAGATACGGACATCTTGGAACTTGCTGATATTCGTCTTGAGAAGGAATGTTTTGAGATAGTTCACCGTATAATACCGTACAGCCTTCCACAAGCCATAATAGTTATACCGCCTGGCTGATGAGTGGACCACCAAGTGTCGATCGTATTGGAGAGAACGTTGTCCGCGAAGCTTTGCCACCCTCCAGGCGAGATCATTGTCTTCAAATGCTTCCAGTGTGACATTGAATCCCCCTACTTGTTCGAAGGTCTCTCTATCGACGGCAAAGTTAGGGCCTCTCACGTTGGGATGTTTCGTGATCCGATCGAAGTGGGTGATCACAAGGTCGATCACCGGATAGGCGTACTGCACCACCGTACCGGCGACACCGTGCATTCTGCTGAAGTAGACTGGTCCGTACACCAACGCTGTTTGAGGCTTGCGACGAAAGTCGGTAACGATGCGCTCAATCCAATCGCCCGGATACTGGCTGTCGGCGTCGCCACTCACGATGATGTCACCGCTTGCCTCCTCGAAGGCTCGCTGGCGTGCACGCGCGATTCCCTTCACAGGCTCATCGATAAGCTTGAGGTTCAATCCCTCTTTCTCGGCTGTCTTGATGGCAAAGTGTGCCGTGTGATCGGTGCAAGCGTTCAGACAGACAACCGCCTCCACATTGGCCGAGGTTCGCTGCCTGGCGATGGAGCGCAGGCAATCCGCGATGCAGTCCTGCTCGTTGTAGGCAGGGATAGCAACGGAAACCAGTATTTTATCATTAGCGTCTAGTGTTCTCTTGGTATTAGTTGTAGATCGGAACAAGCTTTCTCACCCTCCGCACTGGGTTGTACCCTAGGTAATCTAATGGGAAATATATCCTGTTTGTGCGCACAACGCCAATTCTCGTCTCCTCCAGGCAGGTGACATCTGGCGTTGTCATTGCGGAAGAAGCAATGCCATTGAGCATTCGACGCTGGACCAACACTAATTCGCGGTAGCTCCGGGTGTCGTTGCCAGCAACCAACCGCTCGGATAGACTTCGTCTCGGAGGGTGGACATGGACGCAGCTAAGTACTACGACAAGATCTACTCGTTCAAGGATTATGAGCAGGAAGCGAGCAAGATTGCGCAGGTCATCGAAAAACGTCTCCCGTCTGAGGGCAGGAGGCTGCTTGATGTGGCCTGTGGGACGGGTAAGCACATCGAGTATCTGAAGGATCAGTTTGAGATTGAGGGGCTCGATATCTCACGTGAGATGCTTGAGATTGCGCATGTGCGAAACCCTAATGTGACGTTTCATCAAGCTGACATGACCGACTTCGATCTTGGCAAGAAGTTTGACGTGATCACCTGCCTGTTCAGTGCGATCGGGTATGCCAAGACGCACAAGCTTGCCGGAAAGGCGATCGCGTGCATGAGCCGACATCTTGTCTCGGGCGGCCTCCTGCTCATCGAGCCGTGGTTTTCTCCTGAGACGTGGCACGCGGGGACGGTGCATGCGACGCTCATTGATGAGCCTGATCTAAAGATCGCGCGTGTCAACACGAGTTTCGTGAAAGGGCGCATCTCATACTTCGATATGCATCACTTGATAGGGACTCCGGAGGGGACCACGCACCTGGTTGAGCATCATGAGCTGGGGCTGTTTACGACTGAGGAGATGAAGCAGATGTTTGCTGATGCCAGTCTGTCTGTTACGTATGATCCGGAGGGTATCACCGGTCGTGGCCTGTACGTGGGAGAGAAGACCTCGTGAGCAGCAACGAACGTGACATTGACGTCCGCGCGTTCAACAGGGAGGCATGGAACAAGAGCGTGGAAAATGGCAATCCGTGGACCGTTCCTGTAGACGCGCATTTGATCGCCGCCGCGCGTCGAGGCGACTGGGAGATCATTCTCACGCCGACGAAACCTGTGCCCAAGAGCTGGTTTCCCGAGCTTGCCGGGCGTGATGTCCTCTGCCTCGCATCGGGCGGCGGACAACAGGGGCCGATCCTCGCGGCTGCCGGAGCGAACGTGACGGTGTACGATAACTCGCCGAAGCAGCTCGCGCAGGACCGAGCGGTAGCAAAGCGTGACCACCTGAACATTCGCACGATCGAGGGAGACATGCGCGACCTTGCGGCCTTTGCCGATGAGACGTTCGACCTGATTGTTCACCCGGTCTCCAACTGCTTCGTTCCCGATGTGCGGCCCGTATGGTGTGAAGCCTACCGCGTCCTGCGACATGGCGGGGCGCTCATCTCCGGATTCGACAATCCCGTTCTTTACCTGTTCGATCCGCAGAAGGAACAAGAAGGGATCCTGCAGGTGCGGTTCTCTCTGCCCTACTCAGAGCTATCGAGCATCAGCGAAGAGGAGCGAGCACTGCATTACGGGAAGGACGCTCCTCTCGAATTTGGGCATACGCTGCAGGATCAGATAGGCGGGCAAATCGACGCCGGGTTCGTCATCACCGGATTCTACGAGGACACATTCCCCGGCGAGCTGATCTCCAAGTACTGCGACTCATTCATCGCCACGCGGGCGGTGAAACAGTAATCGGTAATGGGTAATGGGTGATGAGAAAGACGAAAGCATCCTCACGCAAAGGCCTGTCTGCCGTCGTGTCTTGACAGACAGGACGCCAAGGAAGTCATTATTTAAGAAAAGAACCAACATGTCGAAGGATTTATTCGCGTTCTTGGCGTTCTTGAGCGAGCGATAGCGAACGGGCGTGCGAAATGCTTGGTGGTACGCAAGAATCATCTCACCACGAAGAGCACGAAGGATCTAAGCTGAAGTTCCCCGCGATTTTGGCCCCGAAATGGGTAGGTAATACCGATGGAATCGAGCATTGAGCGAG
>CAZRQM010000134.1:0-3024 GCA_964602385.1 uncultured Thermotogae bacterium
CTTTGCGATGATGCGGGTCGTGCGATTCAGTTTCTTGGCGTCCCAGCGCGCAAAAGGGGCTTGCGATCCTCCTATCCCTTCTTGGCCTTCTTGCCGACGACCGTCTTCAGCGTCTTTCCGGCTTTGAATGCGGGCACTACCTTGGCGGGAACCTTGATCTTGTTCCCCGTCTGCGGATTCATCCGTGTCGATGCCTTGCGCGTTCGGGCCTCGAACTTGCCGAATCCGGTGATGACGACGGGTTCGTTCTTCGCAAGTGAGTTGGTGATAAGATCAACCATCCCCTCGACTGCCTTGCGGGCATCTTTCTTCGTAAGATCTGCTTCCTTGGCCAACTGTTCGACGAACTCTGTTTTGTTCACGCTGTACCCCCTCGAGTAGATAGTAGTGCTTAGCATAGCATCAAAACGCCCTCTTGCCAAGTCTTTTTCGAACAAAGCGGCTACAGGAAGTGGGATCTCAATGCCGTAATGGGCGATGTGGGACGCCACAATGCAGATTGGAAGCCAATTTCATAGTTTGTTGGCTCGAAAGGTGAGAAAGCGATCGATCGTGTGTTGTTCGTTGCAAGAAAGGCGTTTTTCGGCTGTTGGAGGAAGAGGAACATGCCCTGGGCGCTTTCACCCAGGGCCTGCTTTGACCACAGCTCTATCAACAAGGAGGCAAAACTGGCTCCCCGGGTAGGACTCGAACCTACAACCATTCGGTTAACAGCCGAGCGCTCTACCAATTGAGCTACCGAGGAATCGACGCTATTCTAGCCCTCCATATCCATATCGTCAAGGCCACATTCTACGCCGCTCTCTCGAGGATCTGCTTTATGACAGCCGTCGACGCTTCTAGGGCCTCTTCCGTGACTTGCTCCTGCGTGGTGTGCGCGGCGCTACCGCCATACCCGAGAACGACGGCATCGATCCCTCTCCCTGTTAGCACCAGGGCGTCAGTACCGCCGGTAATCACCTCAAGACGTGGGGTGAGGCCGGCGGCGCGGATTGCCTCTTGTGCTAGCCTGACTGCGGGAGCATCCTCCGGGGTACGGGAGGCTCTGTATTCGAGGTCTGTGTTGATCTCCACTCGCGCTCCCGCCTCTCTTGCTGCTGCCTCGAACGCCTTTCGCATTGCCTCCGCCTGCCGCATTGCCTTTGCATCGTTCAAGCTGCGGCACTCTGCCTGGATTGTCACTCGCTCGGGGACGCCGTTCCTGATCATCCCTCCGTGGATCGTCCCAATGTTCGCCGTTGTCTCTTCATCGATTCGCCCCAGCGGCATGCGGCTGATCGCTATAGATGCAACGCGGATCGCCGAGATGCCTTTCTCGGGTTCCATTCCCGCGTGAGCCGCCCTACCGATGATCTCGATGTCGAGTGAGATGTGCGTTGGTCCGCCGATGACGATGGTACCAGCATCCTCGCCGTCCACGACAAATCCAATCTTTGCGCTAACGAGGGATGTGTCGAGGTTCTTTGCCCCGAGCAGTCCGACCTCTTCGCCGCGTGTTATGAGGATCTCCACTGGAGGACGCTTGGCGGCCGTGCTCACGGCTTCGAAGATCTCGGCGATCCCCGCCTTGTCGTCTGCTCCGAGGATCGTTTCCCCGGCGGAGCGGATCACCCCATCCTCGACTACGGGCCTGATTCCTTGTCCCGGCTTGACTGTATCAGCATGTGCCGCGAGGAGTAGGGGTTCGGTCTTGTCCGATCCCTTTGCTGGAATGCGAGCGATGAGGTTACCGTAGTCATCGAGCGTGCACTTGGCGCCGAGCTCGCTCGTGAACAGGTCCTGTAAGTAGCTGATAAACCTTGCTTCCTCTCCCGACTCACTGTCGATCTGCACGAAATCACAGAGTCTATCTACAATCATCTTACCCATTGCTTCTCCTTTCTGCCCTTCTGATTGGCCACAGAGTGTCACGGAGCCTAAGTATAGAGAGTGAGCATCTTCTTGACCAGGGTTGACTGATGCGGCGAACATTGCTATTGTGGTAGTTGGTGGAGGGGAGATGACCGATGTCGTCAAGTTGGTGGTGATCGCTGCGCTTCTTGCGGTTGCGACCATGATAGCAGTGAACATGATGAGTGCACAACGAGAAGTGGGTAGTGAGAGGCTGTCAATCGAGGAACAGAGGCTGGTCCTCCGTCTGGCGCGAGCGCGGTTGCGCCAGATTGCGACCGGAGAGCCGGCGCCAGCGATCCCTGAAGGTGAGATCTCTCACGCTCTGAAACGCGATGCTGCCTGTTTTGTCACGCTTACGAAGAACGGGAGCCTGCGCGGTTGCATCCTCGATTCGTTTGCTCCCCATGAGCCGCTGTACAAGAACGTTCTGCGCAATGTCGTCCTCGCGGCGACAAGCGATCCGCGCTTTCCACCGGTGAAACCATCGGAAGTGGATGACATCAGGATCGAGATCAGCGTACTTGACTGTCCGCGCCCGCTTGCGTTCTCAGACCCTCACGACCTTGTCTCGAAGCTCGTCCCCGGGAGGGACGGGGTGATCCTGACGACGCGCTACGGCAAGTCGACGTATCTGCCACAGGTGTGGGATGACCTTCCTGATCCAGTTGAATTCCTCTCTTCTCTCTGCCAGAAGCAGGGCGCTCCTGCAGGCTGCTGGCGAAGCGACCCAACGATCAAGATCGAGATCTATCATGTCTTCCATTTTTCGGAAGAACCAGACTAAAGGTGCGGTCTTGTGGCTCGTAGCGAGAGCGATGACGCTGTAATCCCCAATGATTAGGGCGTTTAGTTATCCTTGACAAGAACCCGGTTCTCTGGTAAAGTTTCCGTTGTCGAATCCCTCCATGAAAGCTTGACAGATGGTGTGGAGGGTGGTAGACTTTTTGTTTGCGCTCGATAGAAGAGCGTGGTGGATCATTGACAAGTGAATAGAGTGTGTATCATACAAGCGCAGTAAGGGCAAATGGTGGACACCTTGGCAGCTGAAAGCGATGAAGGACGTGGCTAGCTGCGACAAGCCTCGGGGAGCCGCTAAGCAGGCTTTGATCCGGGGATTTCCGAATGGGAGTG
>CAZRQM010000135.1:0-2925 GCA_964602385.1 uncultured Thermotogae bacterium
AGGCCGCGATCGGTCAGCTTGATCGCCGGGATCACCGGGAGGGCAAGAAAAGAGAGGGTCATGAACGGTGAAGGCAGGGTGCAGCCCAGGCTGGTCGCTGCCTGTTTCAGTTCCCTTCCCATCTCTGTCACTTCGGCGAGATCGCGATCGAACATCAGCCCAGCGATCGGCAGCGGCAGGCGGGCGAGGACGCGTCCGTCGCGGACGACGACTTGCCCTCCATCCATCTCGGCGATCGCCTCTACCGCGGCGGCCATGTCGGAATCGTTCGTTCCCACCACGATGATGTTGTGCGAGTCGTGCGCCACACTCGACGCCAGCGCCCCGCTGTGCAGCGAGAAGCCGTGCACGAGACCGAGGCCGATGTTCCCCGTCGCATGATGCCGCTCAACAACAGCCAGCTTGATGATATCTCGCTCGATGTCACTCGTGGCATACCCATCCTCGATCAATGGGTCGATGTGCATCTCACCTGTGACCACCTGATCGGGAGAGATCTGGATCACGCGCACCTCACCTGCCTGCGCGGAGATGGCAAAAGAGAGCGGCTTAGCGCTCATGTTGATACTTCCGCGCACGTACTCGTCATCGCACGGGGGAAGATCGACGACGGTTTTCCCGCCTGCGGCGACGAGCTTCCCACGCGCGAAGACCTTCTCCACGCACATCGATTCGAGGTCCGATAGGACAACGAGGTTCGCCCGGTAGCCGGGAGCGATCGCGCCAATGTCGGGGAGACCGTACATGCGTGCCGTATGGATGGTAGCGGAAGAGATCGCTAGCTCCGGTAGCACGCCGCGGCGGATCGCCTTTGCGACAATCCCATCGATATGCCCATCCACCGTGAGCGTCTCCGGATCGCAGTCGTCCGTGCAGAAGTGGACAAACGGAGCGCTCGTCGGTGTGAGGAGAGGCAATAGCGCTTCGAGGTTACGGGCGGTCGTCCCTTCACGAATGAGGATGTGCATTCCCGCGCGCAGCTTCTCCTGCGCCTCAGCAAGGGTCGTGCATTCGTGATCGGTGCGCGGACCCGAGATGACGTACGCCCACAGGTCGGGACCTGAAAGGCCGGGGGCATGCCCATCGATCGGTCGACCATGCGCGGCGCGAAGCTTGGCGACCATCTCGTGATCGGAGTTGATGACGCCTTGATAGTTCATTACCTCGCCCAAGCCGAGTATCCGCTTCCAGGTGAGGATCTGCTCGATATCCTGTGGCGTGATGCTCGCCCCAGACGTCTCAAGGTGCGTCGCTGGGACGCAGGATGGGGCCATAACGAACACCTCAAGCGGCAGGTTCTCAGATGCGTCGAGCATGTAGCGGATCCCGGGGAGGCCAAGCACATTTGCGATCTCGTGTGGATCAGCGATCACCGTCGTCGTCCCGTGCGGTAGGACAGCACGCGCAAACTCCACCGGCGAAAGCTGCGTACTCTCGATGTGCATGTGCGCGTCGATCAACCCCGGAATCAGCCACGCTCCATCGAGGTCGAGCGTCTCCTTTGCGGCAGTAGCTCCAAAGCCGCTGATCACACCATTGCAGATCGCCACATCACCTGTGAAAAACGAACCGCTGAAGACGTCAAGAATACGCGCGTTTCGCAGCAGAAGATCCGCAGGTTCCATCCCTCGGGCAACGCTCACACAGCGGGTATCGTTTGTCATGGGAGAAGAGCTTACCACGCGCGGGGCACTCAGCCAAGGCGTAAGCGGAGCGATCTCCATGGAAGCCGCCACTTTACTGCCGACAAGAACGCTCGCTCGCGAGAGCTTGATCGAGGCACTCAAGCTCACTAAGACATCCTTTTTTTGTCCTTGTTCTTCTCGTATTGCTACGCTTCCCTTGGCGTCCTGTCTGTCAGAACACGACGGCAGACAGGCCTTTGCGAGAGAATGCTTCTCTTTCTCACATGCCGCGTTTGCAGCGATAGACAACCAGCCTTATCATCACCTGCGAGGGGGGAGAGTGTAATGGATGTCACGGATCGTGAGGAACTTCTGATTCGCCAGATGCGGTTTGCCGATGGAAACTACCATCTGCTGAAGGAGAACGGCGTGCGCGCGATCAACGTTATGGGGCCGGTGGGGTGCGGCAAGACGACGATCATCGAGCAGCTAATCGAACGCCTTATCTCCTGCGGGCTGAGAGTTGGAGCGATCGCCACGGCCGCGGCCGGAGATACCGATCATCAAAGGTTCCTGACCTGCGGGGCGCAATCGGTGAACGTCCAGACCGGTGAAGACGGATGCCTCGACGCGATCTCTATCAGCAGTGCCCTCCCAAGCCTCGACCTGGGGGCTATCGATGTCCTGTTCATCGAGAACGTGCCGGGGATCATCTCTCCGGTCGATTTTCCTTTGGGAACCGACGATGAGCTTGTGGTGATCCCGCTCACCGCGGGGAATGGCGTGGTGCGAAGCTACCCGCGCATCTTCACCCAAACCGATCTTCTCGTGATCAACAAGATCGACCTGGCTAGCGCCCTCAACGTTTCTCCTGAGACAATCGCCACTGAATATGCTCAGGTCAACCCACAAGGGAAGGCGATGTTCACCGACGCCCGCCGCGGCAGCGGGATTGTTGACCTGCTGGAAGCCCTCGGCTTCGACTGCAACGCGAAATGGTAGCCCGCAGGAAAAACAAGAAGCCAGAGAGGGCGCTGTCTTGCGCCAATAGTGTAAGCCGCCGACGGAAGGCAGAGGCCCCTCAAGTGAACACTGCGGTTTCCATTGCGGGCTCGGAAATGGCACTCGTGATGGTTCCGTGCAGGGCGCTCAGTATGGGTACGCGAACGCCCACCACGATGGCAGATGCAGCGAGTAGATCGTATAGTAAGGGGGCTAAACCTGCCTGTACTCTAAAGGAGGCCAAGGAGCCTGTCTGATAATCATTCAGCGACTCTAGCAAGGGCAAGCCTCTTTTCGT
>CAZRQM010000136.1:0-2899 GCA_964602385.1 uncultured Thermotogae bacterium
AGCACGGCGCTGTCGCATTCGGCGGGCATGTTCTCAAGGCGACGGTGCACAACACAGCGGAGATTTACGTTCACAAGCTCTCTGGGATCGTTCTGGAACGGAAGATGGAACAGACGGGACTGGCCGGCCTATACCCGCGCTAGCTGAAGTGGGAACTCCCACGCAGTCCGTTCAAGAAAGCCTTTCCACTCGTGCACGGACGTGCTGCTCGCTGTATCTCCACTATCTCGATCAGTTCGTTGCCTGTGCCCACAAGGAGGCGTCCGGTCTCCTGTAGTGCAATTATTCCTGGCTCAATTTTCCCACGACTGATCCCGGTGAGCGCGGTGCGGTGGATCTTCATTGTCTCACTCCCGAGGTGAGTGAACGCTCCTGGCCACGGGTTCAGCCCGCGGACCAGGTTGTGAATGTCGAGAGCGCTCTTCGACCAGTCGATCTCTCCGTCGGCCCGGAAGAGCTTGGGGGCCAGGGTCGCTTCTTCCTCCCGCTGTGGGGTTGGATGAGCCGTTCCCTTCTCGATCGAACGCAGTGTCTCCATGATCGCCTCCGCTCCAAGCGATGCCAGACGATCGTGCAGCTCACCTGCGGTCTCATCGGGACCGATCGGGCAGGCGCGCTGGACCAGGATCTCTCCGCTGTCCATTCCCTTTTCGATGAAGAAGGTGGTCACGCCCGTCTCCGTCTCGCCGCGAATGATCGCCCAGTTGATCGGCGCTGCACCGCGATAGCGAGGTAAGAGCGAGGCGTGGATATTGATCGTCCCACGTGGAGGGGGCGAGAAGACCTTCGTACTGAGGAACTGCCCATAGGAGGCGACAACGATCGCTTCCGGCGCGGCTTCTCGTACAAGGTCGATCCCCTCTTCGCTATTGATCCGCTCTGGTTGAGCGATCGGTAGACCGAGATCGAGGGACACGTTCTTGACCGCCGATGGTCTGAGCTCGCGCTTCCGCCCCGCCGGTCGATCGGGCTGGGTGATGACGAGCGCAATGTCGTGCACTCTTGTGAGGGCGTTTAATGCCGGACAGGCGAAGGCCGACGTGCCGAGGAAGACGATCCTCACTCGTCCTTCTCCTTCTCCTTCTGCTTGCGACGGTACTCGGAGATGATGCTCCGTTTCCTTGCCGGACCGAGATGGTCGATGAACAGAATCCCGTTTAGGTGGTCGATCTCGTGCTGGATTGCCCGTGCCATCAGGCCTTCTCCCTCGATGTCGATCTCCTTCTCGTCGAGGGTGACCCCGCGCACGCGGACTTGGACCCTTCGTGTGACTTCAGCGTCCACTCCAGGGACGCTCAGGCACCCTTCGACTGCCTCTTCTGCTTCGGAGGAGGTCTCGATGATCTCCGGGTTGACGAGGATGTGAAACTGCCCGTCGAGGTCGAGAACGATGATCCGCTCGGAGACGCCTATCTGCGGCGCGGCCAGTCCGACGCCGTTGGCACGAATCATCGCCTCCGCCATTCTCTCAGCGATTTTCTTGGTTCCTGCGTCGATATTGCGCAGCGGGTCGGCCACACGCCTGAGGACGGAATCCCCATAAACTCTGATTTCTGTTGTCATCTGCCTTGCCTCCGAGCGTCCGTGATTATATAGTAACCCTCGATATGCCACAAGAAAACGCGGATACCGTCGATCTAATCGGGAAAGTGTTACGCCTGGAACAGGCGCGCGGATACAACGATGATGCCGTTACCTGTGGCATGGAGGAGTTTGTTCGGCTCAATCTCCCCGCCGCCGCGTCTGTGGTCTCCGGATACAAGGCTGCCGATCACTTCGAACGACAGCGTGTCCTTGGAAGGCTGGCAGCATTCCTTGATGGAGGAGCGGAGACGAAGGGTACGGTAGCCGATCCAGCGAGCCTCGCTCTTTCCGTGAGTCACGCCAACGGGGTGGGACAGAAACGGGTGAAGCTTCTGGAGAAGCTGGAAATACGCACGATCGAGGACTTGCTCACGTATCTTCCGCGTCGGTTGGAGGACCGGTCTCGCTTCGCTCGCATCGGCCATCTACACAGTGGTGAGACGGTATCCGTGCGTGCGGAGGTTGTCGGGATCGATCAGTCGCGCATCAGCGCGCGAACGACCTTGGTGCGGGCGACGCTGAGCGATGGGACGGGCTTCCTCTACGCCACGTGGTTCAACCAATTATGGATCGCCAAACAGATTCGCCGTGGGGAGAGGATCGACGTGTACGGGAAGATCGAGCAGCACTACGGCCGCCTGCAGATCTCATCACCCGTGTGGGAACCCGCGGAGGAGGGGGTCGAGATCGGACGCCTTGTCCCGATCTACCCGGCGACGGAAGGAGTGAGCGATCGCTTCCTGCGCGCGTTGATCGTTCAGAATCTAGATCTGTACGGTGGCGCTTTCCGCGATGTCATCCCGGAGGAGATCCGCGGCCGGCATGATCTTCTCAGCAGGTCCCGTGCGATTCACGCCCTCCATTGCCCGAGCGACGAGGAGTCGTTCGAACGAGCGCGGCGCACCCTGGCCTTCGAGGAGCTGCTTCTGCTGCAGGTTGGCATGGGGGGACAGACGCGCACCCTCCCCGGGACATCACATTCCGGTGAGGGGGCGCTCGTCGATACGTTCATCGCCCGCCTCCCGTACCGCCTCACAAGTGTGCAACAGGGCGCGATGCGGGAGATCATCGCCGATCTGCGCTCGGAGAGGCGGATGATGCGTCTGCTGCAGGGGGATGTTGGTTCCGGAAAGACGATCGTCGCGCTGATTGTCGCTCTGAGTGCTATCGGCGCCGGTTATCAGGTGGCGATAATGGTCCCGACGGAGATCCTCGCGCAGCAACATGGTCTTAATGTCGCACAGCTCCTGGCCGGCCTTCCGGTGAACGTTGCCGTGCTCACCAGCGCAAGCAAGAAGAAGGACGAGCTGAAGCA
>CAZRQM010000137.1:0-2817 GCA_964602385.1 uncultured Thermotogae bacterium
CTGAAGCCCCGGCGGTGGGCCGATGATCTCCGCGAGGATGATGCCGACCCGCGGATCGTCGCGCAGGATCCTCTTCACCAGTTGAGACGCGGAAGGTTCAGCGTTCATCTGTTGTTCTCTCACTTTCTGGCTTCTTCTCCCCGCCTTTGGCCAGACCTTCGCGCATCTGGGTGTCGGCCTGAATGTTCTTCATGCGGTAGTAGTCCATGATTCCCAGGTGCCCGCTGCGGAACGAATCGGCGATCGCACGGGGGATCTCCGCTTCTGCCTCGACAACGGCGGCGCGGCGCTCCTGCACCAGGGCGCTCATCTCTTGCTCTTTGGCGATTGCCATTGCCCGTCGCTCCTCGGCCTTAGCGCGGGCGACTTTGAGGTCCGCCTCGGCCTGGTCAGTCTGTAGTTGCGCTCCGATATTCTTCCCTACATCGACGTCGGCGATGTCAATCGACAGGATCTCGAACGCCGTTCCCGAATCGAGCCCTTTGTCCAAGACTCGCTTGGATATGGAGTCAGGGTTCTCCAGCACCTCCTTGTGGGAATTAGCCGAGCCGATGGCGGAGACGATCCCCTCGCCAACGCGGGCGATGATCGTCTCTTCGGTCGCCCCACCGACCAGGCGCTCGATGTTGGCGCGCACTGTTACGCGGGCCAGAGCGAAGAGCTGAATCCCGTCCTTGGCGACCGCCCCGATCCTTGGCGTCTCGATCACACGCGGGTTGACGGACATAGCCACTGCCCCGTAGACATCGCGGCCGGCGAGGTCGATAGCTGCTGCCCGCTGAAAGTTGAGTTCGATCTCTGCCTTATCGGCCGAGATCAGAGCTCGCACGACACGTTGCACATCTCCGCCGGCGAGAACGTGCGCCTCCAACTCGGTGATCGACGGCTGCAACCCCGCCTTCCACGCGGTGATCATCGGGCCAATCACCTTGGATGGATTTACCTTTCGCAGCCGCATCCCGATCAGTGTCATTGGGCCGACGGGAACGCTGGCTGCGAGTGCTGAGATCCACAAACCGACGGGGACAAAATAGAAGAACACCCACAACACGATTATTCCCAACGCTGCTATTACAATGTAGCCGGTCATTCTTGTGCCTCCTTTTCTATCTTCCTAACCACCTTACGGTAGCCTTCATCCTTCGTGACCACAATTGCCGTTCCTCTTGCGAGGAATCCCTCTTCACAGACGACGTCCAACCGTTGACCCGAGAACTCCCCGGTTCCTACAGAGTGCAAGTCCGTCGCTGCCGTCCCTTCCCTTCCTATCCAGTCACTTCTCCGTTCCTTTCCCTTGTCGAACGCCCTACCGGTGATCACCTGTGAGAGGATAACCCCACCGAAGCGCAGGCGTGTCTTTGGCAGGCGCGTGACGAGGAAGATAACGCCTGCAAGTGCGAGCACAAGGCCGACAGACACAGCCACAATGGCGTGCATTGCCTCTCTGGGCTGGCTGAGCGGGCCGACCATCGACGTGTAGAAGCCAAGGCCGATCAGCACCAATCCACCCAGCCCGGCGAGGCCAAGGGTCGTGCCGGTGAACACGAACACCTCGAGGAGAATGGCGATCACTCCAACAAATAGGAAAATGATCGATTCCCATCCAGCTAGGCCGACGAGGAAGTGCGACCAGAAGAAGAGACCCAGCGAGCTCAGCCCGATGATACCGGGGACGCCAAACCCGGGGATGACCATCTCCGCGATCAAACCTATCATCCCTACAGTGATAAGGATCCCCGCTGCCCAAGACGTCGTCAGAAGATCGATTACTGAATCGATCGTGCGGTGAACGAACGGGACGAGCGTGGCCCCGGCCATTCCCTCTTCTTGCAGGACCTGGTCGATCCCTTCCACCTCACCGTCGGAGTAGCCCCACTGCGATGCTTCCTCGGAAGTGAGGGTGAGGAGCTTACCGCTCTCGATGAGCCCATCGATCGAAACGTCGCGATCGACCATCGCCTCGGCAACCTTTTGGTCACGCCCGCGTGTCTCCGCGGTGGCGGCGAACAGCTTGCGCGTTGCTGAGACGATCTTCTCCGGAGCCTCCTCCATCTTCCCAGACTCGAAGTAGACGGGCGTTGCTGCCCCCATCACCCCGCCGGGAGCGAAGTAGATCTTGTTGCACGCGATTGCCAGGAGTGCCCCTGCTGAATACGCCTCGCGGTTGACGTAGGCGATCGTGGGGATCCCCGCGTCGAGGATGATATCGCGCGCGCTCATCATGGAGTCAAGGTAGCCGCCGGGGGTAGAGAACTCGACGATCACCGCCAGCGCGTCATCCTGGGTCGCATCGGAGAGCCCCTGCCGCAGGTAAGAGACCGTGCCGCGCCCGATCTCGCCGTCGACGGTGAGAACCCAGACCGACCCAATACCCTGAGAGAGCCCCAGAAACGAGGCCAAAAACACTAAGCCAAGAAACAGAATGCGAATTCTCATGGATCCATCCTAGGTTGTCACTTCTGTTTTGTCAAGAGCCTTGGGATGTTTCGCCAGGGCCTAATAAGCTTGCTCATTGTGTGGTCTCCTCCACCGGTGGAGTTCCGTAGTGGGCGACCACATCACGCAGAGTCTTGATGAGCAAGGCGTGATATCCGTCCCAGTCTCCCTTGGCCCACAATCTGGAAAGCTGATACTCGTTATAGGCTGCCGTCTTGACTACCTCAGGATCAGCGTCGCCGGATGCTACCCAAAAGATGGTGTGGGCCTGCTGCTGCAATTGCTTCCAAGCATCGCTGCTCGGTTTGGGAATAGGTGCGGAGATGATCTCCCAGAAGCGTTCAATGTCCTGCATTGTTCCACTGAGTGAATACAGCCGAT
>CAZRQM010000138.1:0-2765 GCA_964602385.1 uncultured Thermotogae bacterium
CCGTAGACTTTGGCGAACCACTCCATCGCGCACCAGTGCTCCAATTGAGGCATCTCAAGGTTGTAGCGCCGGCAGGTGTTACTCAGAACCTTCAGATCGTAAGCGGCGTTGTAGATAACGACGAGCCTGCCGCTGATCGCCTCTTTCAGACGTTCGTAGATCGCGGGAAACTCCGGCCTATCCCTGACGGTTTCCTCTGTGATCCCGGTGATCTGGCTTGCTCCTGGTTCGATCGGTCTGGCCGGGCGTATGAGTTCGTTGAGCAGCGTCTTCCCGTAGCTATCAACGACGGCCATACTGACAATCTCCGGGGAATCGAGCCCCGTCGTCTCCGTGTCGAGGACGACGTAGTCTCGCCCTTCGAGCGCGTGCAAGATATCGGACAATGCCTGTTTTGTCGTATCCATCGCAGGATCAGTCGACGGTGAGCGTCTTGCTCAGGTTGCGCGGGAAATCGGGGTCGATCCCCCGCTCGATGCTCATGTAGTAACTGATGAGCTGCAACGGAAGGACGGCGACAAGGGTCGCGATTTCCTGGCCGACGTCGGGAAGGGGAATGTACTCGCGCACGTGCTTGCGCAGCAGGCCGTCCTCGCAGGCGATGGCGATTGGGCGTCCTCCGCGGCAGGCAACCTCGTTGATGTGATTGACCATCATCGCGGCGTCATCGGGCGCGGTCACGAAGAGGATCGGATAACCGTCGTGCACCGCCGAGAGCGGCCCGTGCTTGAACTCTGAGCTGAGCATCCCCTCGCAGTGGGCATAGGTGATCTCCTTTAGCTTGAGCGCCCCTTCCATCGCCACTCCCAGGGTCAGACCATAGCCCAGGTAGTACATCTCGTCGTAGGGGTTGAGGATGTTCGCCGCCTCTCGTGCGACCTCTTTGGTCGAGACTAGTGTCCGTTCGATAATCTCCGGGATCTCATCCCAGTCGATCTTCGCCCCGTGCACGCGCAGCTTATCCGCCAGGTAGAGGAAGAGGACGACTTGGTTTAGGAACGTCTTCGTCGCTGGGACGCTGATCTCGTAGCCGCAAGCAAGGGGAAGGTAATGATCGCTCAGGTGCATCAACGCCGAGCCGATAACGTTCAACACGCCAAGGATCTTGGCTCCCGTTGGGCGGACCACCTTGAGTGAGTTTAGGACGTCCTTCGTCTCCCCGCTCTGGCTGACGAAGACGACAGCGTCGTCTGAAGTGAGGATGGGGGCGAGCGTCTCGGTAAACTGCGGCGCGAGGACGGGAATGGCCGGAATATTAGCGATGCGGTTGAAGTAGGCCGCCCCAATCATGCATGCGTGGTAGCTCGTACCGCAGCCGACGAAGTACAGGTGGCGTGCCGAAGAAAGCGCGTCGAGAAACTGTGGGACAAACGGAGATGCGGAGAGCCAGTGAATCAGCTCGGCGGCGGCCTTCGGCTGCTCGTGGATCTCCTTTTCCATGAAGTGGGCGTACCCGCCCTTTTCCGCGGCTTCCATCCCCTCGGTGAACACCTCCGGTTCTCGCTCGATGATCTCCCCGTCGCTCAAGCGCCGCAACTCGATGCGGTCGGGCCACAGGCTGACCATCTCCCCGTCCTGCAGGCGAATGATCTTGTTCGTAATCGGGAGGATCGAGGGGAGGTCCGATGACACGCAAGTCGCGCCATCGGCAATTCCAACGACGAGGCCAGAGCCACTCTTGACCGCGTGCAGCGCGCCGTCACTGCCAGTTACATCGTTTGAGGCGATGATCAGCGCGTAATCACCCTGCAGATCCTGGGCGGCGGCGCGGATTGCATCGACCATCGTCTCCCCGCGATCGACATAGTGTTCTACCGCGTGGACGATGCTCTCGCCGTCGTTGGCGCTGCGGACGGTCATCCCCTCGGCGATGAACCGGTCGCGCAGGGAGACGTGATTGACGATATTCCCGTTGTGCACACCAACGAGGTCACCGTCGGAGTCCAGGTGGGGCTGAGCGTTCTCCTGCGAGGGGCTCCCGAAGGTTGCCCAACGCAGCTGGACGATCCCGCGCTGGCCGCGCATCTCGTTGAAGTTCAGGCGATCGTTCACCTCATCTATCTTCCCTACGTCCTTGCGCAGGTCGATCTTCCCGCTCGCATCGATCGTTGCACAGCCGACGGAATCGTATCCGCGATACGCAAGTCGCCGCGCTGCGCCGACAAGAATCTCCCCCAACGGACCTTCATGCTCCTTCACAATGCCAAATATCCCGCACATAGATTTCCCCCTTTGGCCGATTCGAATATCAATCAATTCCGATCGATTGTACAGTATGAACGCGAAGGGACAAGGCGCAACGCGATGCGGTGCATCACGTCACGACGCCTGCTACTGCACTCGCAAACCCCGTGTTCACGATGCTGAGGAGTAAGCAAGCAAGATCAGATGCAGGTAACTTGGCGGCTGACAATATGTCAGCGGTAGTGCCGTCAACATGTCACTGCAAAAGAGTCTTTTCTCATTGAAAGATGAGCATAAGCGCGTGAGTGGTTAGGTCAATATACCCGGTTTGGAGAAGGAGCGAAAGAGTTCGATCTTCTTCTCCTGCACCAGCTTGGCATACTCGATGTCACTGCGTTGCCGCTCCACCTCCTTTAAGGTCTCCATCGTTAGCCCTTTCTTCAGGAACTGCTCAGGCTTAGACAGACTGTGGAACTTCTCAAATGGCATCAGGTACGTCTCGTACTTCTTCTTGACCTTCCCCTTCTCATCCACCGTCTCCGTGGCAAACCCACATGGCCGGTGGAAGTTCAGATACTCAT
>CAZRQM010000139.1:0-2708 GCA_964602385.1 uncultured Thermotogae bacterium
GTGTCCTTCGTGCTCTTCGTGGTGAATTCTCTTTGACCTCCGGTCTTGCTTCGCAGCCGGCATGCGTCCCGTGCGAACCGAAATTGGAAGTCACTACCCACTCGAAACGACAAGGAACCGCATATACTGTAGAATAGAGTCTAGAGATCGCCCAGCGCTCCGCGTATTTGCCAGGGAGAATCTTGTGACGCGAAATAGACACAGGGCCGCTTCCGCGACCCTGGGCTTCTGGCTGTTGAAGGAGGTAAGGAGGTATTTATCTCTTTTTCGTAGTTAGGTACACTCCCGGCAGTGAGAAGTTTCATCTCGAGAAGCAGTGAGGGGCGATGACTGGCCAGAGATGAGAAAAAGAACGGAAGCAGCCTCGGGTAGAGACATGAAACAGTAACGGTTTATGGACTACGGATCATGGATTATGAGACGGAGCGGTCGCGATACTGTAAGCTGAAGGCTGATTGCTGAGAGCTGCTTCTTCCTCAGTGAGCGGGCGTCATGGAACGGGGAACTCAGAAGGCGGAATGCGGAATGAAAGACGATCAGAAGCTGGTAATCAAAGCAAAAGTATGACAAAACCCGATCTCACGCAAGAAGATCCAAGTGAAGGAACAAATGAAGTATCTACGACTGAAAGTGCTTCTTGGTGACCCGGGCAATTCATTTCGCGTCTCAACGTGGCAGTCTGCCTGTTTTGAGAAGCGAACAGGGCTGCCACGCTGCGAAACCCATGGCCTTGCGTAGCGCCGGAGCCGTGCCCGATGGGCGCCCGATGGGCAGGCAGTCTCCAACGTTTCGCTTGACGCTTCATGCAGAGGCAGTTCTTGGCGAGCTTGAGCGAGCATAGCGAGAGGGCGTGAGGAAGGCTTTGGCTCACGCAAAGGCCTGTCTGCCGGCGTGTTCTGACAGACAGGACGCGGGGGGAAGCGAAAGAAGGTAAAGGACAAAGATGATCGCCTACGTGTTTCGTCGACTGTTGAGCCTCATCGTTTCTTGCTTCCTGATCTCCATCCTCGTCTTTGTCGTCATGCATGCCATCCCCGGTGATCCGGCACAGATCATGCTTGGAACGGAGGCGGATCCGGCGACGCTCTCGGCACTGCGCGCTCAACTGGGGCTCGATCGGCCACTTTACGTGCAATACGGAGCTTGGGTAAGTGGGATTCTCACTGGTCAACTCGGCCAATCCCTGCGCTACCACGTGCCAATCTCCAGCCTCATCAGTTCGCGCCTTGCGGTGACGGTGCCGCTCGCGTTCTTGGCGATGCTCATCGCTGTCGTGATTGGCCTCCCCACTGGGCTCTACGCGGCGACACACCGTAACGGTCCAGGCGATTATGGCGTAATCGCCCTATCGCAGGCGGGCCTCTCGATCCCTTCGTTCTGGTTGGGTATCTTGCTCATGCTCGTCTTCTCCGTGAGGCTGCGCTGGCTGCCGGCGGGGGGATTTGTCCCTTGGAGCGAGAGCTTCGGCGGAGCTATTCAGTCTCTCCTTCTTCCCGCGGCAGCGCTCGGGCTGATCCGCGGGGCTGTCGTCGCTCGCCTCAGTCGGTCATCCCTCCTCGATGTGCTCGGGCGGGACTTCGTCCGTACCGCCCGCGGCAAAGGGGTATCCGAGTGGGGTGTACTCTGGAAACACGCTCTGCGCAATGCCCTCATCCCGATCGTAACGGTGATTGGCATGCAGTTTGCAACGCTACTCGCCGGGGCGATCATCATCGAGAACGTCTTCTACCTCCCGGGGTTGGGAAGGCTGGCCTTTCAGTCGATCGGGCAGCGTGATCTCCCGGTCGTGCAGGATATTGTTGTGTTGGTGGCGGTCCTCGTCGTGGGGATGAATCTGATCGTCGATCTTGCGTACGCCTTGCTCGATCCGCGCATCAGGCTGGAGTGATGATGAAACACGAACACACTCTCGCCAAGCGTGCGCGCCGAAACGTGAGCTTCACCGTTGGACTCGCGATCGTTCTCTTCGTCCTTCTGGTGACCATGATCGGCATCTTCTACACGCCCTACGACCCAATCAAGATGCACATCGCAGACAGGCTTGCGCCACCCACGTGGCAACATCCATTAGGAACGGACTCCTATGGCCGCGACGTCTTAAGCCGGATTATGCAGGGAGCGCGTAATTCCATCCTCGTCGGTGTGGTCGCGGTGAGCGGAGGGATGGCACTTGGGATCTTGTTCGGCCTGATCGCTGGCCTTGCGGGAGGCATGAGGGACGAGGCGACGATGCGTGTGATGGACGTGCTATATGCCTTCCCTGCCGTGCTGAGCGCGATCCTCTTCTCCTCGGTGTTCGGTCCCAGCCTAACCAACTGCATGATCGCCATCGGAATCTATAACATTCCGATCTTTGCGCGCCTCACGCGGGGATCGGTCCTTTCCGCGCGCGAGGAGGAGTACGTGGTTGCCGCCGCAGCCATTGGTCGTAGCCGTGCCGCCGTGGCCTGGCATCATGTTCTGCCGAACATTCTCTCACCGCTTGTCGTGCAGGGGACGATTCAATTTGCCGGTGCGATCCTCGCCGAGGCCGGCTTGAGCTACCTCGGGCTGGGCACACAGCCACCATTTGCCAGTTGGGGCGGGATGCTGCGTGAGGCGCAGACGTTCATGGGCCTCGATCCGCTCCTTGCCGTCTTTCCGGGAATCGCAATCGCGATCACCGTCCTTGGTCTCAACCTACTGGGGGACGGACTGCGCGACATACT
>CAZRQM010000140.1:0-2630 GCA_964602385.1 uncultured Thermotogae bacterium
ACTGAGGAGGTCAATGATGTATGCCCCAGCGTCGCCACCGAAGATACCAAACTCGTGTTGCAGGCTGATAACGTCCGCGGCGGAGAGGTTGAGAAAGTCGGCTGCACCCCGGTAATCCATCCTGTGCTGAGCTTGAATCTCAAACTGGACCTCCGGGCCGTAATTGTAGACGCCTCCTTTGTTACTCAGGGCGACCACACGTACGGTCTCGCCCGTGCCGACGGTCTCTCCTTGCAGTTGAGCGATGCTCTGCCCCAAGTCGTGGGTGAACGTTCCGATTCCGCATTGACGCGGGGGATAGGTTCCAACGAAGGAGACATCAATCGGTCTTAGCACCGTGTCATGATTAGCCATGTTTTCCTTCCTCCTCCAGAATCATCTTATACAGCTTCAGGTATTCTTCCACCATCCGCGCCTGCGTGAAGCGCTTCTCAACCCAGGTGCGACAGCTTCTCCGGTCGATGCGGTCGATCTTGCGCACCTTCTCCACGGCCTCGTCGCTGTTTGCTACAAGGAATCCCGTCTCTCCATTCTGGATCAGCTCGGGCATCGACCCACGATCGATGGCGATCACCGGCGTTCCTGCCGCCATCGCCTCGACCACGGAGAGGCCGAATGGTTCGTCGAAGTTGATCATGTGCAGCAGTGCGCGCGCATGCCCCAATAGCTCACCCTTCTCCGGCATGCCGACGGGACCGACGTAGCGAATCTGCACCCCGTCCACGTAGGGAGCGATCTGCCTCTGAAAGTACTCTTCGTCCTGTACGATCCCCGCGATGACAAGCGGCACACCTGCGCGCTGTGCCACCTGGATCGCTTCGTACGCCCCCTTGTCAGGATGAATCCGCCCCAAGAAGAGAAGGTAATCATCCGGGTCGTCGCGGAACGGGTAGTCCTCGATCGGTATCCCGTGGTAGATTGTGGCGATGTAGTCCAAATCGGGGCTGCGGTCGGCATCGCTGATCGCCACGTAGTAGGCATGACGATTGTACTTCTTGTACACGGGGAGAATCTTGGGCGAGGAAAATCCGTGGATGGTGGTGAGGAGAGGAGTCTGCACCAACCCTGAATAGGTTAGAGGGAGAAAGTCAAACTGGTTATGGATGATGTCGAATTCCTCCGCATGCTCGAATACCTCGGAGATGTGTAGGCATTCACAGACCTTGGCGTCGATTTCCGGGTCCTCGGAGTAGGAATGAGGGCACACGGCGCGCAGCTTCGCCGTCGTGAGCGAATCGCCGCTGGCAAAGAGCGTTACATCCACCCCACGTGCAACGAGCCCCTCGGTGAGCAGGCTCGTTACCCACTCCCATGGGCCGTAGTGGTGGGGAGGGACCCGCCAGGAGATCGGCGCGAGCATGGCGATCCGCAACCTGGCCATGTGTACCTCCTTACGCCTGCGGGCAGGAGAGGATGTAGTCTAGAAGCTGTCGCATATCGGCTGTAGCCAGGCCGACACTGGTGTCGGCAATCCCATAATAGAGACGGAGCTCCCCCGTCTTCTCCTCGAAGATCGCCCCGCTGGGGAAGGTGACCCCCGGCACATCGCCGAGTTGCTCATACGGCTTTCTCGGTCCCAGGACCCATTCATCGCTTCTTCTTTGCACCTTCCAGGGTTCCTCCAGATCCAGCAGCGCGAGGCCGACCCGGTAGATGCTCCCCGAGGCGGTTACGCGAACCCCATGATAGATGATCAACCAGCCTTCGGGGGTCTCAATCGGTTGCGCGCCCAGGCCCACGCGATGGCAATCCCACCACCCTGGTCTTGTGGGGATCAGCACCCGATGGTCTCCCCAATGCCTCAGGTCGGGGGAGAAGGAGATCCAAATATCGCCTTCTCCGCGGATGATCGGGCGATGGATTAGGGCGTAGCGTCCGTTGAACCGCCGCGGAAAGAGGGAAGCATCCTTGTCCTCAGGCGGCACAATGGGCCCTATTCGAGTAAATTTTTTGAAGTCCTGCGTCAGCGCCAAAGAGACGAGCGGCCCGCTACTGGAAAACGAAACGTAGGTGATCGCGTATTCCCCACGTTCTTCCAAGAAAACGATACGCGGATCCTCCAGGCCCCATTGTTCTTCGCGAGACTCCGCATCCGGTTTCAACGCTGGACGTGGTTCTATGCGCCAGTCGGTCATGCCGTCCTTGCTCCTGGCGACCGTGAGGTGTGAGAAGCCGCGCATGTCCTCGACCCGTACGAGGAGGATCGTCTCGCCACCGATGGTCGTTGCCCCCGGATTGAAGGTTGCGTTGGCTACGTAGGGCCAGTCCTTCGGGGAGAGGATCGGGTTCTTTTCGTACCGCTGGAAAAGTGAATGGTGCGCATTGCGCGAAGCTTGTTTATCCATGTTCGCTCCTCCTATGCTCTATCTGACGACGATCGCGCTCTACTACCTCGACGAATCACTTGCTGCATTAGTTATACCCAAAATACGAGCGCTCTTGTAGTCATGCCTTGTGCATAGGAGCGCGCTACTGGTTTTGTGGGGAGAAGCGAGTGATCAGCGCCGTTTCTCTTCGTACTTGGAGGCCTCGATCTGCTTGCGGAAGCGATCTTGCTTGCTCTCGGCCGAAGTCTCACTTTTCGGCTTCTCTTCAGCGGTGGGGCGGGAGGCAGCCTTGTCTAGCCCAAG
>CAZRQM010000141.1:0-1278 GCA_964602385.1 uncultured Thermotogae bacterium
GTCTACGCTCCAACCGCGCCGAATCCCTTGTCTGGGATGATGTTGCTTGTACCAAAGAGCAAGCTTACCGAGCTTGATATCGCCGTCGATGACGCCCTCTCCATGATCCTCTCCAGCGGTTCAGTTCTGCCCACAAGTTTGGGCCGCTCGGAAGACAGTGTTCCCCGCCCGCGGTTCAATCCGTTCAAGCGGCGAAAGACAAAGGAGTAGCTATGCCAATCTTCAAGGATAAACAGTACTTCCGGGTCAAGCTGGAAAAGGAGGCGGATGAGGCCCTGTGGCTTCGCTGCAAGTCGTGCGGCGAACTAGTTTTCAAGCGCCGCGTGCGGGAGAACAACAACATCTGCCCCAATTGTGGTGAGTACTTCTTCCTCACCGCCAGGGAGCGGATCGAATCCCTGATCGACGAAGGGAGCTTCGAGGATGTATCCCGCCCGATCGTTGCCGACGACCCGCTCGGATTCCAGGACGAAAAGTCGTACCCGCAACGCCTGGAGGAGGCACAGGAGAAGACCGGCCTCCCAAGCGCGATCATCCTCGCAAGCGCGAAGATCTCGCAGATGCCTGTCGTAGTAGGCGTGATGGAGTTCCAGTTCATCGGCGGTAGCATGGGGTCGGTGATGGGAGAACAGATCTGCCACGGGATAGAGGAGGCGATCAGGCGACGCTGCGCGTTCATCCTCGTTTCATCCTCCGGTGGAGCGCGGATGCAGGAGGGGATCTTCGCCCTGTTACAGATGGTAAAGACGACAGCCGTGCGCGCTCGTCTGGCAAGAGAACGCCTCCCGTTTATCTCGGTGATGACGTATCCGACAACGGGTGGTGTGCAAGCATCGATCGCGAGCCTGGGGGACATCATAATCGCCGAGAAGGGAGCGATGATTGGGTTTGCTGGGCCGCGGGTAATAAAGGAGACGATCGCCGAGGAACTACCGAAGAACTTCCAGACTGATGCGTTCGCGATCGAACACGGGATGATCGATCGGGTGGTCAAGCGCGAGAACATGCGCGGTGAGATCGAGACCGTTCTGCGGTTCTTCCAGGAGGAGGCGAGATGAGCGACGAAAGGACCCTCGATCTGTTGGAAACCAAGATCCAAGAGCTGCGCGAGTTGAACAAGGTCGATGGCTTGGATCTGTCGGCGGAGATCAGCAAGCTCGAGAAGAAGCTTTCGCAGATGCGCGCGGAGCTGTACGCAAACCTCGGCGACTGGGAGCGAGTGCGGATAGCGCGCAACCCCAAGCGTCCTTACTCTCTCGATTACATAGAAAAGATCTT
>CAZRQM010000141.1:1378-2628 GCA_964602385.1 uncultured Thermotogae bacterium
GCGATCTTCTCGGTGATCAGCCCCGAGGGGGCAGCGGCGATCCTCTGGAAGAGCAAGGAACGGGTCAAGGAGGCGGCAGCGGCGCTGAAGCTCACCGCGCCGGAACTCCTCGAGATGGGAGTGATCGATGAGGTCATCGCTGAGCCGCTCGGTGGAGCGCACAAGGATCTGCAGCAGACAGCGACCGCGCTCAAGCAGAGCCTCATTCATCACCTAAATGAGCTTAGTGAGAAGACCATCGATGAGCTCATGTCCTCGCGGTACGAGCGCTACCGCGGCATCGGGCGCTACAGCACCGTGTCTGGCTGATGAGCACGGGTGATCGACCGAGTGTCCCTGACGCTCGCGCACAAAGTGCATTGAGAACAGGTGAAAAAGCGAGTATAAAATCGTGCGGAGGTTCTAGAGAAAATGACATTCTACGGCGGCAAGGAATTGCGAGAAGTGTACAGGCGCGCACAGGCGGGCGGTTACGCGTTCATGGCGAACAACATCGCGGAGCAGAATATCCTCATCGGTCTTCTGCAGGGGTATAGCGAGCGCAAGTCGGACCTTGTGGTGCAGGTCTCCCCGGGAGCGGCGAAGTTCGCCGGCGCGGGGGACAAGCTCGCCGGGCTACGCAGCTTGTCTCAACAGGTACGTATCCTTGGTGATAAGTTCCCGATTGGCGTTTTCCTAAACCTCGACCACTTCACGACAAACGAGATGGATCTTATCGAGATTGCCATCTCCGAGAAACTCGTATCATCGATCATGATCGATGCCTCCAAACAGGACTACGAGGAGAACATCAGCATCACGCGCACGGTCGTCGACACGGCCAAGGGAAGCGATATTGTCATCGAAGCGGAGCTCGGGAAGATCAAAGGGGTTGAGGATGAGGTCGCTTCTCTTGATGCCTTCTACACCGATCCCAACGAGGCCGTCGAGTTTATGAAGAGGAGTGGCGCCGACCTGCTCGCGATCTCCGTTGGTACGCAGCACGGCGTCTCCAAGGGAAAGGATGTCGTCCTGCGCACGGACATCGCCGATCTGGTACACAAGCGCCTGGTCGAGAGCGGACTCGATGTTCCTCTCGTCCTGCACGGCACATCGGGCCTCCTTGCCAAGCAAATCAGAGAGATCATTCGCTATGGCATCTGCAAGCTGAACAAGGACACCCGTTATCAGTACGAATACGCGCGTGCGGCACACGACTACTACGTTTTGCACTCCTCTTCCATCGTGCCGCCGGCAGGCGTTCCGGATGA
>CAZRQM010000142.1:0-2580 GCA_964602385.1 uncultured Thermotogae bacterium
CGGTTGATTACTGATGGAATTGCTGCTGTTGCGAGTGATGGATCTCTACTTCGCCACAGGACTGGTGATCGTGCGGAGCAGCAAGGGTGATAAGTCACAAGGATTCTACTTGTGTTGTCCAGTTGCGTGGCCCTCATTATGACATCCGGTTCCCGTCTATGCGGAACGGCCTCTTGGTTTTCTTGTTGACAGATGAACTCATTGTGCGTACCATATCGCCTCCGATATATCGGATCCGAAGAGAGAGGAGCAAGATGCGACGAGGGTTTCTTAGGTTCTATGTGTTGAAACTGATTTCAAAGAGCGAGTCTCCAATCTCTGGGTATACTCTGATGAAGAGGATCGAGGAAGAGACAGGATTCTGGCGCCCATCGCCCGGTTCAATCTACCCGCTCCTTGCCTCTTTGGAGGAGGGAGGGCTGATCGAACACCGCGAGGAGAACGATAAGAAGCTCTACTCCCTCACCGCAACGGGCCAAGAGTCTCTAGAACGGGCACGACAGGCAAAGGAGGAAGCGATGCGCGGCGTGCGCCAATCGATACATGTCTTCGGCGAGCTGTTCGGCGAGAAGATGTCGGACGATCTGGCACGCCTCACAGAGGCCGGGCAAGGCGCCCAATCGATCACGCCGCAGCTTGCCCGCTCGCTCAAACGACTCAAGATGATGTTGCACGCGATCCTCATGCAGCGCCCATCCGCCTCCGAAGCAAACGAAATCGGAAAGACTGTCGATTACGCAGTCGAGGAGTTGAAGAAGTATGTCAAAGACGATTGAAGTCACAGACCTTGTCAAGGTCTACCGTAACGGGGTTCGCGCCGTCGACGGAATCTCGTTCTCCGTGGATAAGGGAGAGATCTTCGGCTTTCTCGGACCGAACGGGGCAGGTAAGTCGACGACGATCAAGATTCTTATCGGTCTGGTGAACGCCACCGAGGGGAAGCTTCTGGTCAATGGAATCGACATAACCAAGCACCCCACGGAGATTAAGAGGGCGACAGGTTATGCATCCCAGGAGACGGCGATCGATGATCGCTTGACCGCGTGGGAGAACATCACCCTGCAGGGGCGCTACTACCACCTGAGCGGGCGAGAGATCCGCACGCGTAGCGAGGAGATCCTGAGGATGTTCGACCTCTACGAGCGACGCAACGACCTCGCTGAGACCTTCTCCGGCGGGATGTTGAAGCGACTCGACATCGCTGAGGCGCTGATCCACCAGCCTCAGATCCTGTTCCTCGATGAGCCAACCCTCGGCCTGGACGTGCAAACGCGTAAAGTGATCTGGACGTACATCAAACGGCTGCGCGAGGAACACGGGATGACGATCTTCCTCACCACCCATTACATGGAAGAGGCGGATATCCTGTGCGATCGGGTGACGATCATCGATCGGGGAACGATCAAGGCGATCGATCGCCCGGAGGCGCTGAAAGAGCAACTCGGCGGTGATGTCATCAGCGTTTCCTTTGCCGGTGACGCTGATCCCGCTGATGTACTGGAGAGAATCACGAAGGTGCCGCACGTGCTCGCGATCGAGAGGAACGGCAATGGGGCCCATAGGATCATGGTGAGCGAGGAGGGAGAGAGGATCGTTCCTCAACTGTTCACGCTCTGTGAGAAAGAAGGGATCACGATCGACGCTGTAAGCCTGAAGAAGGCATCACTCGATGATGTCTACCTGCACTACACCGGGCACGCGATGCGAGATTCCGATGAGACCAAGGAAACACACTTCAAGGTACGCATGATGCGTGGCCGGGCAAGGAGAAAGTGAAATGACGCTACTGACCGATACGTGGTACGTCGCCAAACGCGAGCTGATCAAGTTCCTCCGCACGAAGGTGCGTGTCGTCGTCACTCTGATCCAACCCATATTGTGGCTGGGATTGATGGGAAACATGATGGGTAAGGTGTTCGACAACCCCTACGTGGCGCAGGCAATGGGAGTGACTAACTACATGGCGTTCATGACGCCGGGAATCATCATCATGACCGTCCTGTTCGGAGGCGTGTTCGGCGGGATATCGATCGTGTGGGACCGGCGCGTGGGCTACCTGGAGAAGCTCCTTGCCGCCCCCATCCACCGCGGGGCGATCCCGTTTGGAAAGACGCTTGCCGTGATGATTCAGAACGGAATTCAGGTACTGGCAATAGTGGGAATCGCCAGCGCATTCGGCGTGCACTTCGAGACGGGATTTGCCGGGATTCTGGGGCTCATGGTGATCGCCATGTTCTTCGGCGCGATCCTAAGCTCGATATCCCTGTCCCTGGCTGCGTCAATCAAGACGATGGAGACGCTGATGGCGCTCGTTAACTTCCTCACCATGCCGCTCATGTTCACGAGTACCGCCCTGTTCCCAAGCGAGGCGATGCCCGGATGGCTGGCGGCGATCGCAAGGTTCAATCCTGTGACCTACGCCGTCGGGCCGATCCGCGAGCTCGTCATCCATGGTTGGGACTGGAGCAAGATCCTGCCAGGATTCGCGGTGATCGTGGGACTAGCGATCTTGCTGATGCTCATCAGCCAGATGATCTTCCAGCGCGCAACGACGGACTGAGCGTTTTGTCCGAAACCCAC
>CAZRQM010000143.1:0-2557 GCA_964602385.1 uncultured Thermotogae bacterium
TTGCCTTTCGTCGCGCCACTTCAGCGGATGCGCCGCAGTCGACGCAGGAAGTACGGGCGCGACTGGCGCGTTCGGTTACTCTTCACTAGCTCGATCTTTTCGATCTTCGGCGAGTTCACGGGGTAGCACTTCTCCACTCCGATACCAGAGGAGATCTTGCGCACGGTGATCATCTCACTCGTCCCGCTCCCGCTTCGCTTGAGGACGATTCCCTCGAAGACCTGGATTCGCTCCTTCGCTCCCTCGGAGATCCGCTCGTGAACGCGAATGATGTCACCTGGAGAGAACGAGGTGTCCCTCTCTTTCAGGTATTTCTTCTCTACCGCTCTAATGATGCTATCCATCTTCTCCTCCTATTCTATCCCCTGCCACGCGGTCGAGCGTGATTGCCGCCGCCGCACGTACCGAGAGGTGGTTAAAATCACTCTCAGGCATTATCGGCGGAAGGAGCAGGTCGCAGGCCTCGATGACCTCATCGACCATCCCCCATCCCGTTCCAAACAGGATCAGCACCGGTCGCTCGCCCTGTGCAATCTCCCTGCGCAAATCAACGTAGCTCACCGATCGCCCCGCGTGTTGCCGCGCCGATGTCGCCACCACTAGCGGCTCCTGCCCTTCGGCGTCACGAATCCAGGAGATCGACTCTTCTATGTCTTGCGTCATGGTGACGATCTCCAACGCGTCACCGCGCCGGCTCGCTTCCATCGCGCGCTCTCCCTCCGTCCAAAAGCCCCTTATCCGCCAGCCTATCCGCTGCTGGGAGGGCAGGGGCGTAACGACAAAATAACGGACCACTCCGTAGGTACGCGCCGAACGCGCGATATCGTGCACATCGATCGATGTCATCGCCGTGGCGACGATCTCGCCGCGACGGTTGCGCATCGGGAAGTGCAATAGAGCAATGTAGAGGTTACCCATCGTCGTTTACCCTGTCAAGATCCTGAGTCTGCTGGGGAGCACGCTCCGGAGCGTGCTCCAGTCCGATAAGGTCAGGGCGGTTACGCATCGTCTTCTCCCACGCACGCTCATCGCGGAAGCGCTCGATACGGGCGTGATCGCCAGAAAGAAGTACCTCCGGCACGGAGAGCCCTCGAAACTCCGGCGGACGCGTGTATTGTGGTGGACCGAGGTGATTCTTGTTGTAGAACGAATCGCTCGTCACCGACTCGAATCGCCCGACGATCCCCGGGAGCATGCGTGCCGTCGCCTCGATGATCACCGCGGCGGCAACCTCTCCTCCGGTCAGTACGTAGTCCCCAATCGACACCTCATCATCGACAAACTCCACGACCCGCTCATCAACCCCTTCGTAGCGACCACATACTAGCAGTAGCCCGTCAAGCTTTCCCCACTCGATGGCGTCCCTCTGCGTGAACATCCTTCCCTGCGAGGAGAGGAGGACCTTGCGGTAGTTCTGCCCCTTCATTTGCGAGGAGATCTCTTCGATTCCCCGTACGAGCGGCTCGACCTTGAGAAGCATCCCCGGCCCACCGCCGTAGGGGCGGTCGTCCACAACACGGTGCCGATCATCGGTGAAGTCACGTAGATCATGCAAATGAACGGAGACCAAGCGATTCTCTATCGCTTGGCCAAGGACCCCCACGGAAAGAAAGCCCGTGAGTGCTTCGGGAAAGATGGTGAGTACGTCAAAGCGCATCTTCTGGATCAGTCGACGATCTCGACTACAACCTCCCGATCGAGGCGCGCAGCAACGCCTTCCAAGAATGTGCGCAACGCGCCGATCGTCCGTCCGCCGTGCCCCAGTACACGCCCGCGATCCTCCTTCCCAACGTGCAGGAAGAAAATGTCCACCTTCTCGGTCTCGATGCGGTCTATCCGCACATCATCGGGAAGGTCGACGAGCGAGCGCACGAGGAATAGGCACAGACGGTAGAGCATGCTTACTCGCCCTTGTTGGCTAGCTGCTCCCTCTTGGCGGAATCCCAGGCGGCCATGACGCCAGCGCGCGATAGGATGGCACGCACGGCGCTTGTCGCCTTGGCGCCGTCCATGAGCCACTTCAGCGCCACGTCATTCTTCAACTCGCACGTCGCCGGATCGGTCTTCGGATCGTAGAATCCGAGATCCTCCACCACTTTGGCGTCTCGCGGCTTGCGACCATCGAGCACGACCACTCGGAAGGAGGCCTGCCCCCTTCTTCCAACCTTCTTCAGTCGAATCTTTGCTGCCATTGCTTCACCTCGCGTTTTGATTAGCTATTAGCTATCAGCTATCAGCTATCAGCTATCAGCTATCAGCTATCAGCTATCAGCTATCAGCTAAGAAAGAGCTTGCCTAACCGGCATCTGGTTGTCAATACACGGTACAGGCTACCGCCGCCACACTACGCCGTCTACAGCCGACAGCATTTCCATGAATCTTACCCTATTTTGTCTTTGCGCGAAAGCCGAACGCGGAATTCCTAACATAGAAGCTGGCGAGGATTCGGTTCTGTGTCAAGCTTTTGGCTGTAAGCTGACAGCTGATAGCTGATAACTTGTTTCACATCCCCATCAGGTCGATCGGCGAACGCCCCTTGCCGCCGCGCCTGCTGCTT
>CAZRQM010000144.1:0-2556 GCA_964602385.1 uncultured Thermotogae bacterium
CCACACCAAGCACCACTGTCAACTGCAGGATGATTTCCAAGACCTGCAGGAGACGATCGAACAGGCAGAGGGGTACGTATTCGTTACCCCCGTCTACTTCGGGGAACCGAGCGAACCGATGAAAGCGATGATCGATCGGTTGCGCCGCTGCGAAGCGACAAAGGACGAGAGCGCGGGGGAGAAGAGCATCTTCGCCGACAAGCCAGCAATCCTCGTCGCCGCCGCCGGTGGAACCGGACATGGGGCGCTTTCATCCCTAGCGATGATGGAGCGCTTCGCGCTGCGCGTCGGGGCGAAGGTCTTCGACACGATCCCAGTGACACGCAACACGCGCGACTATCAACTGGAAACAATCCACGACGCCCTTGCGGCAATGGCCGCCGCACCCACGATTCCGGAGCTGAGCCCGGCCAAGAGAGAAGAGCGCCACCCTACGCATCGGCGTAGGCGGCGATCGTAATAGAGATCAGCTTTCAGCAGTCAGCTTCGGATGCTCTGAGTACAGGAGGCTGACTGCTGGAAAGCTGAACCCTAGCGCAGGTCGTAGATGTCGGTGTACTTGTCCACGATGTAGCGCACAAAGTGAGAGGAGTCAGGGGCATGGCCGGTGACGCGTTCGATCAGCTCCTTCGGCTCGTAGATCTTTCCGTACTGGTGGATCTTCTCACGCAACCAAGCGAGCAGTTCCGAGAGCTTCCCTCGCGCGATCTTCTCATCGAGATCTGGGATCTCCTTGCGCACTGCGGCAAAGAACTGCGCGCTGTACAGGTTTCCAAGCATGTACGATGGGAAGTAACCGAACAGACCGCTTGACCAGTGCACGTCCTGCAGCACACCGTGCGCGTCGTCTTCAGGAACCACACCGAGGTAACGCTGCATGGCATCGCGCCACAGCTCCGGCAGATCAGCGGTATCTATCCTGCCGGTGATCAGCCCTTCCTCCAACTCGAAGCGAAGCATGATGTGTAAGTTGTACGTGACCTCGTCGGCCTCGACGCGCACCAGGGACGGCTCGGCGATGTTCGCCGCGCGATACAGGGCCTCAGCAGGAATGGGGGCGAGCTGTGGAACAATCTTGCCGGCGATCGGCGCGAAGAATTGCCAGAACGGGCGGCTGCGACCAACGAGGTTCTCCCACATCCGCGATTGTGACTCGTGAATCCCGTACGACGCCCCCTCATCGAGCCCGCTCCAACGAAGGTCGTCGGGGATCCCCTGATCGTAGAGGGCGTGTCCTCCCTCGTGCATGGAACTTGCCAGCCCGGAGAGGATATTGTGAGGCAGGAAGCGAGTCGTCACTCGCACATCCGACGGACCGATGGTGGTCGTGAACGGGTGCACGGTCTGATCCAATCTCCCGGCGTCGAAGTCATAATTCATCGCCGTGAGCGCTCTCAGGGAGAGTGTTCGCTGCATCTCTTCGGGGAATGTCCCCTGCATGAACTTATCGTCAGGTCGTCTCCCCTCTTGCTGCAGGCGTTTGATGAACGGCACGAGCTCGCTGCGCAGTGGCTCGATGATTGTTCTCAGCTCCGCGCTCGTCATCCCCGGCTCAAATTCCTCAATCAGGGCATCGTACGGTGAGTCTTCGTACCCGTAGTACTCAGCGAACCTGCGAGCATAGTCGATCATGCGAGCAAGGTGAGGTTGGAAGAGCCTGAAGTCCGACTTCTCTTTTGCCTCCTCCCACACCGTCTCGGAACGTGAAGAGGCAATGGCGTACTCCTCATAGAAAGCAGGAGGGATCGCCTTGTGCCGTCGATACGATTTTCCGACCACCCGCACGCTAGCGCGTTCCTCGTCGGTCAATCCTTCCCGCCCCTGCAGATCCTCCAGATACTCTCCAAGCTTATCCGATACAGACAGCTCGAAGACCATCTTCGTCAACTTTCCGATCACCTCGGCGCGCGCAGGATGACCCTTGCGCGGAAGATTAGTGCGCTGATCCCACCCCAAGAGGGCGAGCGCCGACTCCAGTTTCCCGATTTCACGCAGGTGTTCCTTGTAAGCGGCAAGTGTATCCAACAGACATCTCCTCCCAACAAGATATGCGGAGCCGTGTCGCGCCCGCCGTAAGGATTATAGCGGAAAGGCATTGCCAACCTAAAGCTACTTTAGAAGAGTGGATCGAGGACCGACTCGGTCAGTCGCATTGGGTGATCGACGAAGCGGATGATGCCGGTGCGATCGATGACGAACGTGTGCGGGATCGCGCTGACTCCGTACGTTCCCGCCACTGCCTGTGACGCAATGGCTGACTCCCACAGTGCAATCAACCTGTGGTAATCGTTCTTATTGAGGAAGGAGCTGGCATCGATTGCGCTGCGATCGAGACTCACTCCGATTAGCACCAGCCCCTTGTCATGGTACTCGGCGGCGAACTTGTCCAGCGTCGGCATGGAAGCTCGACAAGGACCACACCAACTCGCCCAGAAGTCAAGGATCACCACGTGTCCGCGGAACTGATGAAGCGAGACGCTATTCCCGTCAAGGTCCTTGAGCGTGAAGTCGGGCGCTGACTGTCCGACTGATGTACCAACCGGAGCAACTGGAGCT
>CAZRQM010000145.1:0-2539 GCA_964602385.1 uncultured Thermotogae bacterium
GGGATCAAACCTGGTATCATGAGCTATCTGTCTAGAGATCGATAAAGGGGTGATGAGTAATGAGAATAGGTGCCCTCGTGGGTGTCGTTTGTGCGTTTGTTCTGTTTGCCGGTCTGGTCGCCGTCGCCACGGATGGTGTTTTGACCGATCATGGGCCGATCGTCATCGGTAATGACTACGAGTTTACCGCGGAGAACGGCGTCACCGCTGGCTCGGGAACGGTCGACGATCCCTACATCATCGCCGGCTGGAAGATCGACGCCGGCTACAGTCGCTACGGGATCAGTATCCATCGCACGGACCGCTATTTCACAATCAGCAATGTCAAGATCAGCGGAGCATCACAAGCAGGGATCTTCTTAAGCTATGTGGAGAACGGGACGGTCAAAGACTGTGAAGTATCGGGTAACTGGATCGGGATCGCTCTCAACTTCGCTTCGTCAAACCTGATCAAGGATTGCACGTTGAGCGCCAACACCGATGGGATTCACTTCTACTTCTCGCACGACAATCAGGTTCTCGAAAACGTCATGTCGAAGAATGACACCGGGATCTGGCTCGACGCATCGAACAATTCCGACATCATCGGAAACGAGATGACATCAAACCACATGGGTGCCTATCTCGATCTTGGAGCGCAAGGGAACCTCCTCTACGACAACGCCTTCGTGGACAACCTCCACAACGCCCACTCGGTCGATGTCAATACGTGGGACAAGGATGCTAGAGGGAACTACTGGTCAGATTGGAAGGCGATCGATGCTGACAACAACGGCATCTGGGACTCTCCTTATGTGATACGAAGCCAAGGCGACCAAGACACCTTCCCACTTGTGAATGCGCCGCAAGCGCAGGGAAAGTCGAAGACAAGTAACGACATGTAATTCGCAACGTGTGCTCGTCCCTGCAATTGCCTTGCCGCTAGTCGTGAGTTAGGGAGTGACAGTGAAGTATCTTGCGCTGATTGTGTTGATTGTCTGCTCACTGATGCAGGTGCAAACGGTGGCCACGGACTTTCCTATTGAGGGGATGCAGGCACCCACCTTCGATCTTCCCGATCTTTCCGGCGCGCAGTACTCCCTCGGCGATTACCTGGGCCACCCGCTTGTCATCAACTTTTGGACGACCTGGTGCGGTGCGTGTACGTACGAGTTTCCTGTCCTGGAGGAATTCGAGCAACAGTACGAAGATCAGGCAAGCCTGATTACGATCTGCGCCGGTAAGTCGCATGATGAGGCGCTCAAGGCTGTTGAAGAAAGAGGGGTCGGTTTTCTCGTCCTCTATGATGATGAAGAGATCATTTCCAAAGCGTATCAACCACCGCGCCCGCAAGACAAGCGGCGCATCTTGGCCTTCCCGTTCACCGTGTTCATCGACGAGACGGGGAAGGTCGTGTATGCAAGGGTCGGTACATTCACCGATATCGACAAGATGGTCTCGCTGTTGCAAGAAGCCGGGGTGACGCTTACCATGCCCTCCCTTCTCTCCTCTGATGGATCACAACCGATAGAACACGGGGAAAAGGCCAATGGCGGGTGAACCGGGAAGGGGGTCCCGCGCTTGCAAATCGCCATCGCGGAAGGCACCCACCTCATGTCGATGTCTAGAATAAGGAGAACACATGTGCGCTGAGAAGCTCTCGCAGTACCTGCACGGGGAACTACCTTACCCGCTGATGCACGTCCTCATCAAGGATATGCTCCCCGGTCAACGCGTTTCTCAGTGCTTCCTCGCCAAACAGAAGACTCAGCGCGTCACCCGCACCGGAGACGCGTACCTAGAGATCGTTCTTGCCGATAAGTCGGCCACAATACCCGCTCGTGCTTGGGCAGAGGCAACGCAGCGTTTCGCTTCCCAGTTCGATGAGAGTGATTTTGTTTTCGTCGAAGGTCGCACCGAGATGTATCGCAACACGCCGCAGGTAATCATAGAATCGATCCGACGCCTGGAGCTATACGAGCAAGAACAGGGGAAGATCAGCGGCTTTGATCCCAGTCTCCTGGTGCAGGCAAGCAAGCGCGATATAGATGAAATGTGGAGCGAGCTTACAGATCTGATCTCCACGATCTCCCCCGAACCCCTCCAAAAGTTGACGACCATCCTCACTAGCGAGAATGAAGAAGCACTAAGGGCGTATCCTGCGGCGGTGCAGTATCACCACGCCTACGTGGGCGGACTCTTGGAGCACACACTGGAGGTAGCAAACGGGGTTCATCAGTACGCGAAGACTTGCTCCGCCCTCGATCAGGGGATGGCCACGGCCGGGGGGATCCTACACGACATCGGGAAGGTGAAGGAGCTTGAGAAACCGATAGCTCCTCGCTACAGCTTCGATGGCCAGCTCCTCGGTCACCTGCTCCTCGGCCGCGACATGGTGCGCGATGCGGCAAAGGGGATCTCGTGGCCCGATCCCCATATCCCTGAGCTACTGGAGCACATCATCATCTCGCACCACGGAGAGCTCGAGTTCGGTGCCGCCATTGTCCCCAAGACCGCAGAGGCGATCGCCATCTATTACTTCGACAATCTCTCAGCGCGG
>CAZRQM010000146.1:0-2502 GCA_964602385.1 uncultured Thermotogae bacterium
TTCGCGTGCTCCAGCATCCGGTCGCGGCAGGCCTTGATCACGGCCATCACATCGTCCCAATCGCCTTCGATGTTCGTGCCCCTGG
The DNA here is from genome assembly GCA_964602385.1 of uncultured Thermotogae bacterium. Taxonomy (GTDB): domain Bacteria; phylum Bipolaricaulota; class Bipolaricaulia; order UBA7950; family UBA9294; genus M55B144. Next base: position 86 of record CAZRQM010000146.1, read on the forward strand.
CGTGATGTTCATAGGGAAGTCCACTTGCCTCGATGATCTTGAATACCTCGGCGACGTAGGCACTCACCGATTCACCCACATCGGTTGGGAAGATGGTGAAATCTACGATCATCTCTTGCTCCTTTTGCGCTCAGTATTGCAGCTCCAAGTCCGCCTGGTCTCCTTCTCCTTTGATCGTGATCGTTCGCGATGTCGGATTAAGGGTCACATACGCCCACGAGGGCGGCGTCCCCTGGTCGACGAGTGCCTCAAAGGTGATATAGTGGATTCCGTCGATCAATGAATAGCGATTGGAGTGGTCGTGTCCCTGGAAGACGGCGATCACCACACCACTCTTTACCAGGAGAGCGCGTACCTCGGGCGCATTCCCGATGAGGGTCCAACCGGCCTCGGTCGCTTCTGTATCCAACATCTGATGCACACAGACGATCGTCGGGCGGGCGGGCGCGGCCAGATCCTCCCGCAGCCACTCCATCTCCAGTTTTGGGACGAACCCGCGCACGCCGGTGTAGGTGTAGGCAAGGTCGTTTCCGTCTCCATCGTACTGCACATCGAGGACAACAATGTGGTAAGCCTCGGCATCGAAGCTGTAGTAACTGCTTTCAACGCTGACGCGCTCCAGGTACTCCTCCTTGGAGAGATTGAAGAGATCGTGGTTTCCGATGACGTAATAGCGTGGCCCATCGAAGCGGGAGTATATCGTCTCAGCGTCCTCCAGGATCTGCGGGATGCGCCCCGGGTCTCCTGGCTCAGTGCCGAGGACCACCCAGCCGTTTACGAAGTCCCCCAGCTCGATTAGAAGATCGGCTGGCCAAGCGTTCATCGCGTCAATGAACGCACCAAGTCTCTCTGGGTAGTTGGTCATGAACTTCCCTTCCAGGGGTGAGTCAAGATCGTGGGCATGAACGTCGGTGACGATCCCGATCCGCAGCGGCGCGGTCTGCTCTAGAGGCTCGGCGATCGCACCGAACGAAATGGCGGCCAGTGCCAGCGACAGAACGAGTATGCGGAAACGTAGCATGTTGACTCCTTGTCTCATGCGTTAGTACGATAGATCCCAGTTGGTCTGGTCGCCGGCTCCTTGAATCGTGATCGTGCGCGCCTGTGGGTCGAGGGTGACCAACGCCCATGAGGGAGCACTATTGTGCTCGTCTGCCAGTTGGTCGAACTCGATGTAGTGGATCCCGTTTATCACGGTATCCGCGTTTTCGTGATCGTGCCCCTGGAAGACGGCGATTACCACGCCGGAATCCTCCATCACCTGCTGCACCACCTTGTTCCCCAAGATCTCCGGGCCACCACCGGAGAGGAGGTCCTTATCGACATCGAGCCGCTGATGCACACAGACGATCGTCGGCTTGCCCGTCGCCGCGAGGTCGCTTGCCAGCCAATCGATCTCGGGCTGCGGTATGTTACCTTGCACCACCCAGAATGCGTGTCCCAGATCCTCACCATTCTTGTCATACTGCGCATCGAAGATGACGAAGTGATACGCGCCGGCATCGAAGCTCGTAAACGTTTCTGTGGCAGCCGTATGAGCGAGAAACTCCTCCTTGGACAGGTCGTACACATCGTGGTTTCCCAAGACGTAATAGCGTGGAGTATCGAGCTTGGCATAGATCGCGTCCGCCTGATCGAGGATGTCAACGATGCGGGCCGGATCGCCCAGCGGTGCTCCCATGACGTAATTCCCGTTGACGAAGTCCCCTAGTTGGATGACGAGATCGGCTGGCCAGGCATTCATTGCATCAACGCATGCTTCCAGTCGCTGTGGGTAGGTGGTCATAACCTTCCCCTCAACTGGTGAATCGGTGTCGTGTGCGTGCAGATCGGTGAATATTCCAACGCGCAGTATCTCTGTGTTTGCATCCTCTCCTATGGCGAGGAGCATCGTGCTTGCGACGAGAGCGATGCCAAGCAGCACAATAAGTAACAGTTTCCCTCTCTTCATCTTGTCCTCCTTTGTTGATCGATCGTCTCAGCCTAGCACCAACCTCGGCGGTTGACAAGGGGCTGGCACATGCTACCCTGTGGGGACACTTAGCAAAAGGAGATTAATCAATGAAGATCAGCCAGATGCAGGAGGAAGTGCACCGCACCGCGATTGAACACGGGTGGTGGGAAAAGCCGCGCCCGGTGGGCGAGGTGCTGATGCTGATGGTAACGGAGCTTGCCGAGGCGATGGAGGCCTACCGCAGCGGTAACCCGGAGAGCGAAAAGATACCGGGATTCTCCCAGATGGAGGAGGAACTGGCTGATGTCGTGATCCGCTTGCTTGACTTCGCGGGCGGAGAGGATCTTGATATCGAAGGGGCGCTCATCGCGAAGATGCTCTACAACGAGAAGCGCCCCTACAGACACGGCGGGAAGATCGCCTAATTGACGCCTGTGGCGTTCAGGGCCGCCTCGCGACCGAG
>CAZRQM010000147.1:0-2444 GCA_964602385.1 uncultured Thermotogae bacterium
GCCTACAAGAAGAATCTATCTTCTCTGGAGGGATTTTATGAACAGTCGAATCACACGCTTCGTGGCTGTTATCGGTGTTGCGATCATCCTCCTTGGATCGCTCACCGCCTTGGCTGGTCAGACGCATGAGCTAGAAAGCGAACACTTCGTCATCTCCTACACAACGAGTGGGCCCGACACAGTCGATATGAGTTACGTCACCACGGTGCGAGACGCCTTCGAGGAGGCATATCGCATGCTCGTTGATCGGTACGGTTTCTCTATTCCCTACGGGAAGATCGAGGTTAACATCTTTTCCGGTGATAGCGGTGAATTGGGTTCGGAGTACATGGACACGACCGATCCGAGTAATCTCGCACCTATGATCGCGATCTCCACACAGGCCGAGATGTGGGACTCCATCGCTAGCATGTATGTCCGTTTGACCGTAGAGGGGCTTGTGAGAAGCACGGCGGCGCACGAGCTGTTCCACGTTGTCCAAGATTCATTGGCTCTTGCGGGGGAGAACGACATGAGCGATCAGCCCTTTGTCGAGCCGCTCGCCGTTTGGGCGCAGGAACAGGTCTTCCCCGACGTGAACGACTACCTTGAGGATGGGCTCGACTTTCTTCTTGCACCGGATTCGATTGATTTCTTCTATCGCACCTACGACGCGGGGATATTCTGGGTCTTTCTCTCTAGCCATCACGGTGGTGTAGATGCGATCAAGCGTGTGCTTGCGGAAAGTGCCTCCTACGAGGGGCGCTACGCGATCGATGCGGCGTTTCGTGATCGTGGGGTTACGTTCGATGATCTGTGGGAGGAGTTCGCCATTGCCGCTGGGGTAGGCGACCTCCCGGATCATGATGTGATATTGGGCCTCTTCCACTCACAAGCAGGTAAGGAGAAGGTGAAGGGACATGAGACGGCCGCGAGCAATGCGCTTCCCGTCTCCACATACGAAGAAGTGTGGAACGGAGGGGAACTCGTGATCGATCGATCGAACGCGGAGAACGTTCCCCCCTATGAGCTGCTGCATGCCGATGATCCCGCGGGGAGGCCCCTGCGCGTCGCGCATGCCTACGGGATCGACTACCTGCGCCTGCGGGCGAGCACGCAGAAAACGATGACGATATCGTTTGCCGGCGACGCGGGGACGGCATTCCGGGCCGACGTTGTCCTTGCCACGGGCGAGACGTATACAGTACATTCACTTGTTGAGGGGACACCCGTAGCGGTAGAATCGCCGGATTCGTATGATGAAATCTGCATCGTCGTTACGCGCGGCGAAGCGGGAACCGGAACCTATTCCCTGAAGATCGAGGAGGGAGAATAGCATAGTGAATGAGCGACTGTTTCTTGCCATAAACCGCCTTTCGCATCACAGCGGTTTCCTCGACGCGTTGATGGTCTTCTGTGCCGAGTACATCCCGATCATTCTCATTGCCTTCCTCGCTTATCTGTGGACCCTTGCCAAACGGGCGGGAAGGCAGTTGGCTGTTCGCGCTGCTCTGAGTGGCGGGTTGGCGCTCGTCCTCGCTCGCATTGTTGGGGCGTTCCATTACCAAGCGATCCCTTCTGTCCTGGGTTTGGGGCGACCGCTCATCCTGCACGCGGCGAACAACAGCTTCCCCAGCGACCACGTGAGCTTGTCGTTCGGGCTAGCGATGAGCCTTCTCTTTTCAGGTAGCGTGTTATGGCCACAAGCGGTCTTCCTTGCCGTTCTTGTCGCGTTTGCGCGGGTCTTCGGTGGCGTTCACTTTCCGCTTGATGTCCTTGCCGGTGCCCTGGTAGGTACGAGCGCTGCCCTTGTCATCCATCTCCTGCGGAGTAAGAGCGATCTTATTGCAGACTGGCTCTATCGCGTGCAAACAAGGATACTGGCAATACTCCTGCACAAGCGAGGGTAGGATGAGCGCGCTGTTAGCAACAATTGTGTCGATTGTCAATGGGATGGGGTATCTTGGGATCACGGCGGCGATGTTCCTCGAAAGTTCGTTCTTCCCCTTTCCCAGTGAACTTGTTCTTCCTCCCGCCGGATACCTGGCGAGCCAGGGGAAGATGGAGCTGTGGATTGTTGTCGTGTTGGGAATCGTCGGATCGCTTCTGGGGGCGCTCTTCAACTACTGGATATCGCTTCGCCTGGGGCGTCCGCTGATATTGCGCTTCGGAAGATACGTTGGGTTAAGTGCCCGCGCTTACGACCGGGCGGAGGAAGCATTTCGTCGTCACGGGGAGATCAGCACCTTCGTTGGCAGGCTGATCCCCGGCCTGCGGCAGTACATTTCGCTTCCCGCGGGGCTGGCGCTTATGCCGATCGGCAAGTTTGTGTTGTTCACGGGACTGGGAGCGGGGATATGGGCGAGTATTCTGTCTCTTCTCGGGTACAGCATCGGAAATAACCAGGAACTGATCACGAGCAGCCTTCACAAGATCACAATCTACACCGGCGGTGGGATCGTTCT
>CAZRQM010000148.1:0-2387 GCA_964602385.1 uncultured Thermotogae bacterium
GATCAGGTAGAATACCGTGGTAGTGAGACGGGCTTCGCGCGGTTAGGGATGCGAAGAGTCGAAGATAACCGAACAAGGATGAGAGATGTGTGAAGAGACTCAAAGTTTAACCGATAACGTGCTGGCAACAGCGGCGGAGATTGTGCGAGCAGGGCCAATATGCGATGAGTGCCTGGGGCGCGCGTTTGCCAAGCTGGGGCACGGCCTAGCTAATGCAGAGCGTGGACAGGCGTTGCGTACGCTCCTGTCCATGCATGATGTGCAAGGGAAGAGCGGAACGTGTTGGGTCTGCGGCGGGGTTTTCGAGCACGTCGAGGAATGGGCGAGGCGAGCCCTTGCCATGAGCGAGGGAACGGAGTTTGATACCTACCTATTCGGGATCAAGCCTTCTCCTCGCATCATCCAGGGGGAGAGGGTTTACGTAGAGCGGTTCCCCACCGACACCTACGAACCGCTCAAGCATGCGTTCAATCGCGAGGTGGGCAAGGCATTCGAGATGCTTGCCGGCCATGCCACGGTCGATCTTTCCTACCCCCACTTGTCGTTTGTCATCGACCTTTCCGCTGACCGGATCGACCTCAAGGTGCGCTCGTTGTATGTCTACAGCCGCTATCGAAAGCTTGTGCGCGGAATTCCGCAGACACGCTGGCCCTGCCGTAAGTGTAAAGGAAAGGGTTGCGTAGCGTGCAATTTTACGGGCAAGCAGTATCCAGAGTCGGTGGAGGAGCTGATTGCAGCCCCGTTCTTGGCGGCAGCAGGTAGCGATGAGGCGTACCTGCATGGTGCCGGGCGCGAGGACATCGATGCGCGTATGCTTGGTAGCGGCCGTCCGTTTGTCCTCGAGGTCGCCTCACCGCATGTGCGGAGTCTCGACCTGTCGCTTCTCAGGGATCAAGTGAACGGCACGGCAGAGGGGAAGGTTGAGGTGGGCGACCTGCACTTCGTCTCCCGCAATACGGTCGCTCTCGTCAAGGAGACGCACGCCGAAAAGATGTACCACGCTCGCGTCTCGCTCGCCTCCCCCGTTGAAGAAGAGAAATTGCTCGCCGCCGTCTCATCATTGATCGGTCAGATAGATCAGCGGACGCCGCGCCGCGTAGCACATCGGCGTGCCGACCTTGTGCGCATCCGTCGCCTTATCGATGCGGAGGCGACGATCATCTCCCCGCAGGAGGTGGAGCTCGTTCTGCGCGGGGAAGGTGGCTTGTACATCAAGGAGCTTGTTTCCGGGGATGAGGGAAGGACCATACCCAGCCTGAGTGGAGTCCTTGGCGTGGATGCATTGGTCACGGAACTTGATGTGATCGATGTTGCCGCGCCCGCGTTTCCCGATTCCGTTTGAAGATCACCCTTCCCGTAGCGTAAAGTTTGTTCTGGTAGCAAGGAGACGGCAGACATGAGCGAAACAAGAGAGCAGAGACAGACCGCGAATGGGGGAGAATCCCCCGAGACGGTCGATATTCTGAACATCTACTTTCGCGAGATCGCGCACTTCCCGGTCCTCTCTCCAGAAGAGGAACGCGAGGTGGCGCGCGCCATGGATGACGGGATTGATGGAGCGCGCGAGCGGTTGATCACCGCCAATCTGCGGCTCGTTGTAAAGATCGCCAAGGAATACGCGGATGCTGGCCTGCCTCTCCTTGACCTGATTCAGGAAGGGAATGTTGGCCTGATCGAGGCGGTCGATCGCTTTGAAGTGGAGCGTGGCTACAAGCTGAGCACGTACTCCTCGTGGTGGATCAGGCGGGCAATCCTCACCGCGCTCACCGGTTACTCGCGCATGATCCGCATCCCCGACTACCTGTTCCGTGCCGTCCGCCGGTTGGAGCAGATGCGTGCCCTCGGTCGTGAAGGGAATGCGACCGACGAAGAGCTCACCAAGGCACTGGGAATGTCGGTCGATCGCCTGCGACAGATAGAGAAGCAGGTCAACGAAATCACCTCTCTCGATCGCGTCCTCGGCGGCGAGGGGGAGGAAGTGCTGGAGGACATCATCGAGGATGAGTCCGCACTCTCTCCCGAGCGCGAGGCCCTCCGGCTCCTCTTTCATGATGAGTTGAAAGGGGTGCTTGATGCCCTCCCGGCGCGGCAGGCGTTCGCGCTGCGACTGCACTACGGGATAGAGGACGGATTCCCGTATAACCTCGCTGACGTGGGGAGGATCATGTCAATCAGCCGCGAGCGGGCGCGTCAGCTCGTGAAGCTGGGGATGAGCCACGTCAATGAAACCTGGGGACAGCGTGCCCTCGACTTCTATCGCGGCCTCCTCTCCGACTGATCCGTTCCTTCCTGAGTAGGCAATGGCAGGCAATGGGGTCAGACCTTTGTTTTTCGGATTCTTTCGTGATATACTGTAGACATCATGGCCAGACCATTGAGGTTGGAAT
>CAZRQM010000149.1:0-2375 GCA_964602385.1 uncultured Thermotogae bacterium
CTGCGCGAGGAGGGTCGTCTTCCCGCTGTTGTGATGTCCGATGAAGGAGACAACCTGTGTCATCACTTGCTCCTGTCGATGACGCCAATGAGATCATCCATCCCCAATCGACGCAGCGTGTCGTCGGTCGGCCCGTAGCGATCGTAGCCGCGCGCCTCGTAGTAGTCTTTGATCGTCTGTTCCATGACTTCGGCATCGATCGGGTGATCGGCGCTCGCTCCGCGGGGAAGGGGCTCACTGAATCGCGCTGGCAGCGCGTCATCATCGATCGTGTATCCGGCGCGTGCCGCGTGCATGCGGAGCAGGGCGTAGTTTCGCTCACCGATCAACAGCATCTCCTCCGCGCTCACATCAAGCCCGGTCTCTGCTTCCAGCAGGGCACGGATGCGCGGCAGGTTGTATTTCTCTCCCGTTGCCCGCACGGTGAACGCGCACAAGATGAGCGAGTTGACGAAGGACCTTACATCCTCGTAGGTCTTTACCACATCGGCCTTGTCAGCCAGGGTAAACCGATCGTAGGGGTGATCGAATCCCAGTTCCGGTGTAGGTACGCCACCAGTGAGCATCGTGTCGTGCATTCCCTCCATGTGCGTTGCACCACGAGGGCTAGTAGCATAACTAATCCCCAGCCCCTGTTTCCCCCGTGGCTCGTGCATCGGGAGCTCAACACCCTTGATTGTCATGGCAAAATCGGCTCCGATCCTGGCTGCGTATTCCTCAACACCGTTAGCAAGCTCATCGCCGATTCCCTCACGATGGGCGATCTGATCGATCAGGCGGATTATCGCCTCACCATCGCCCCACTGGATTTTCTCGTCGACAAGCCCTTTCTCCGACGCCTCCATCATGAATGCCGCGGTCACTCCGGCGGAGATCGTGTCGATCCCATAATCGTTGCACAACTGATTTGCTAGGGCGATCGCACTCAGATTGTCATTCAAGCACAGGGAGCCAAAGGCGGCCATCGTCTCGTACTCCGGCCCTCCAAAGCGAGGGTCGACCTCTCGCCCGGCAAAGGTGGTCTTCACCGCACGTTTACAGCGGATGGGGCAGCCGGCGCAGCCCGCGCGATCCGTGAGGATCGTGTCGTGCATCCTCTCTCCGCCGATCGCCTCCGCCGCGTCGAACACACCCTCTTGGAAGTTCTTTGTTGGGAGGAGCCCCATGTCGGAGAGCCAGGTCAAACCGGAGGTTCCGTATTCACCGAACCGGTGCATATCCTCGTCGTACGTGTCGCGCGTATGCTCACCGCGCTCGGCCACGAAACTTTCTTTGTCGTAGAGTGGCTTATCCTGATTCCCACGCACGACGATCGCCTTCAGCATCTTGCTGCCCATCACCGCACCAAGGCCGGGCCTTCCGGCGGAGCGAGAGACGTCGTGCATGATGCACGCCATCTGCACTAGGTTTTCACCCGCAATTCCGATTGCCGCGACGCGTGAACGGGGATAGAGATCAGTGAGAGCCGTGGTCGTGTCGAGAACTCCACGCCCCCACAGATCGGAGGAGGGATGGGTCTCGGCCACGCCATCGACGAGCGTCAGGTAGACTGGTTCTGACGCCGCTCCACGCAGGATGATCCCGTCGTACCCGCTCCTTCCCAGTTCGTGGCCGAAGTAGCCGCCGACGTAAGATCCAGCGACGCTTCCAGTCTTGGGGGAGAGGCCCATCACGATGTGCCTTCCGGCGCCGAGAACCCCCGTCCCTTGGAACGGCCCCGTGCCGAAGACGAGGATATTGTCCGCAGAAAGCGGGTACTCCTTACCGGAAAGTTCCTCAAGGAGAATGCGCGCCGCGATCCCTCTCCCGCCAACGTACAGCTTCTGCCAATCTTCTGGGATCTCGTAATCTCCGATCTTCCCTGTCGTTAGGTCTACGTCCAGGTACCTGCCAAAGCTTCCACGCATGAATTCTTCCTCCTTATCACCACATTTCTATTGTAGTCGGAACACAAGACCGCGCAACGCGCGGGATCCCTGACGGTGGATATCGGCAATCTGCAGCAGACGAAGAGATGGGTGGCAGAGGCGGCTTGATCGTAGCCCGTGTATTCAGCGTGAATTCTCTCCTTTCACGAAGAACTACGCGTTGGTCTTGTTTATCGGGTTTGCTGGCCCTGTCGTTGCTTTGATCGCCTTCTGGTTCATCAAAGAGCCACCATCCCCGCTTACAGGCGGTGTCCAAGCCGTGTCAGTGCGAGCGTCCCGCACCAATATTCCCACGTCGAGATCGGTCAAAGGGATACTTCAGGAGAGGGACGCATGGTAATGGAATCTGGTGGGCTGCGTCGTGCTCAAGTTGCGGAAAACTGTCACTTATATCAATCTTGACTACTAGATCCAAGGGCGGTATGCTGCCTAGCTCCCACCTAGGTG
>CAZRQM010000150.1:0-2322 GCA_964602385.1 uncultured Thermotogae bacterium
CGGCGCGCGTCCGTCTCCTTCTCCAGCCCCTCGATGCTGATCACCGGCACCACGTTCCGCTGTGGCTTCAGTCTGGCGATTGTTGCCGGGTCGAGCAGGAGGCCATTGGTGAACATGGGGAAGATGACGTGGGGCAAGTCGCGTGTGATGTCGAGGATCTCCGGCCGGGTCAGCGGCTCGCCGCCGGCAAGGAGGATGACCGAGATTCCGAGCTTGCTTGCCTCTTCCAGTACACCGCGCAACTGTTCGGGGCTAAGCTCGGCCTCCGCCGGGCGACGGTGTGCGCGGGCGTAGCATCCGCTGCATTGAAGATTGCAGCGATGGGTGATGCTCGCGATCATGAACGCCGGCACGTGTAACCCCTTTGTCTCCCAGGTGTGTCTTGTGCGCGCCGCGTGCCGCTGGCGGAACAGCGTACGGCACAAGAAGTAAGCCATTCCCGGATTGCGCACGCTGATGCGAAGCGCATCCCGGAACAGGTTCCTGATCGATTTGTCAAACAGACGAACGTAATCTCCCTCTCGCTCTGCCATCTGCCTCTCCTTGAAACCGGCTCTCGATCGCCTCGTGAAAGACAGACGTTATCAGATCATTCCTATTGGGGCAAGCCATCCGGGTGAGCGGCTCTAATGGCGCGTTCGGTGCGGGAAATGCGGTCATCTAGCGGATATGCTAGGCTGGGATCACTGAAACGTTAACGGTGTGTTTCATCCGGTTCAGGCTCCGAACAACCATGAACATTACCAAGCGCGTAACAGGCCCCCTTGCTTATTCTGAATTCCTCTTGCTCTCCTTCTCGGCGGTTTCAATCTCGATGAGCCTCTTTACCTCCTGCGCACGGGTCTTGTCCATCACCAGCAGGATGTCGTCAGTGTCCACGATGACGATATCTGACAGTCCCAGGGTGGCTACTAGCCGCTCTTTCTTCGCTGAACGCTTTGAGAAGATAATGCTGTTTGTCGTATCGATCCCAATGTGGGAGGCGCGGATGACGTTTCCTTCTTCATCCGTTTGCAGGATCTCACCCAATGCGCTCCAGTCGCCGACGTCACTCCACCCGATCTCGCCTGCGGGAAGGACCAACACGCGCTCGCTCTTCTCGAGCACGCCGTAGTCAATCGAGTTCACCTTTTGTTCGGCGTAGATCCGCGCTAGCGTCTCTTCGTAATCGGGGGTTTCCTCCCCCTTCTCGATCGCCATCAGTCCGGCATGGAGCCTCGGCATGTACGCATGCATCTCGCGTACGATAGCATCAACCCGCCAGATGAACATCCCGCTGTTCCAGTAGTATCCCCCTTCGTCAAGGAAGCGCTCGGCTGTCTCGCGATTTGGCTTCTCGGTGAATCTCTCCACGGCCAGCACCTCGGAGCCTGTGCTGAGACCGCCTGCCATAAATGGGTTGGATGCCTGGATGTATCCATACCCGGTGGAGGGATGGTCCGGTGTGATCCCCAGGGTAATTAGGTGCGTCCCTGCCTCAGCGACGATTGCCGCGTCGTTCAGCAGGTGTCGGAAGCGTTCCTCATCTGCGATTACGTGATCCGCCGGCAGGACAATCATCACCCCTTCTGGGTCTATCCGTGAGAGCCGCGTCGCCGCCAGGCCGACACAAGGGGCTGTCCCCCGCCCCATCGGCTCGACGATGATGTTCTTCCTGGGTAGCTCCGGAAGCTGTTCACGCACGATCCCGACGTGTTCCCTCCCCACAACTACGTACGTATTCTCAAGCGGGACTAAGGGGACAACGCGTTTCACCGTCTGTTGCAGCAGCGTGATGTCGCCGAGTAGCTTCAAGAACTGCTTCGGCGTCTCCATCCTGCTCAAGGGCCACAGCCGTTCGCCGCGTCCGCCTGCCATAATTACCGCGAAGCGCATCGTTATCCTCCTTTGAACGTTATACTAATTCCCGCTAACATACGTTGCTATGTCTTAGAAGGTCTTTCCTGAACGATCTGATGAACGCGGTGTAGCGCCATCAGCCACGAGATGGTCGACTCGGCTCCCTGGTTTTGGCTGACTCCTGCCGCGTGCAATCCGTCCCGGCAACCCCCGGTGGTGAGTTCAACCAGAGTTGCATGGACGTCGTTTCGACCGAGAAACCAGTCGAAGCACTGCTCGATCGACGCAAGCCACCGCTCATCTTCGGTAACGAGAGACGCCTCATAGCAGGCATCGATAAGCGCCATGGCGTCCATCGGTTGCTGGTCGAATCGCGCCCGCTTCCCTTTTCGCTTCAACCAGCCGTTGTTCCCTATGAGCGAGAGATGCCCTCCCTGAGGATCGGTCTGGATCTCAAGGAGCCACTCAAGCGAGCGCAGCCCG
>CAZRQM010000151.1:0-2290 GCA_964602385.1 uncultured Thermotogae bacterium
GTGTTCACGTTGACGTTGAACTCGAGGTCAACCTCGGTCGCTCCGAGGAAGGCGGCATCGAGCATGTACGTGGCGCAGCCCCGCGAGTCGTAGTTAGCGTAGTGACCCGGATCCATGAGGACGTGGTTATGATCCTGTCGCAGCGATTCGATTGCCGATAGGTCGAACGCCTGACCGTCCAGAAGGACCCGCAGCAGCCCCTGGTGAAGTATTTCGACCAGGTGCTGCGTCACGCCACCGATGGCGAAGCTGCCGACGATCCCGGCACGCGCCATCTCCTCACCGACGAACTTCGTTGCGGCGAGCGAAATCCCTCCCGCTCCGCCCTGGAAGCTGAAGCCATCCTTGATGTATCCCGCCGCCTTAACGGCCGCCGCCGCCAGACGGGCTATCTTGAGGCGCGTCGGCGAGCGCGTGATCTGCAGCGTTCCCGAGGCGATGCTCCCCGGATCGCCGATCTCATCGACCACGACAACGTAGTCAGTCCATCCCTGCTGGATCTCGAATGGATAGGCCGGATAAGGAGCGAGGTCGTTCGTCACCACGACCGTCTTCTCGGCGTACTGCGCGTCGACCGCACAGTAGCTTATCGGGCCACACGGCGTCTTCCCGTATATACCGTTGGCGTTTCCGTACGCGTCTGCCTGCGAGGCGGAGATGAACGCCACGTCGATCTTCACGTCCCCCGCCTCGATCGCGCGCCAACGTCCGCCATGTGAGCGGAGAACCGGCGGCTCCTTCAGCTTTCCTCCCTGCGAGATGAACGCTCCGATTGGCCCGTTCATCGATCCCTCGATCCGCGAGACGACCCCGTTCTTGATGTGGTCGATCACCGGCGCGTGCACCGCAAAGAGCGCGGTGGGAAAGAGCCTAAGGTCCTTGAGCCCCATGCGTGCGCAGGCGGCGAGGACCATGTTCACCAGGTAATCGCCCTCTCTGAACACGTGATGAAAGGAGATCGTCATCCCGCTCTTGAGGCCGGTCGCCTCGATCGCCTCCTCCAACGAATGGAGGACCTTGTTCTCTCCCGGTTTGATCGTCTTCTGAGGGCGCGATGCCTTGCGTCCAGTGGGTGTCGTCGCAAATGCCCCTTGGAATGGTCTTAGAATGCGACCGCCGACTCTCTCTGGTATCTCCCTTCCAATCGCGTTTTTCATCGCCATTCCCCCTGCAGTTGCTCGGCGAGGGCGATGGTTCGTTTGGCCCGTTCCAGGACGGGACGATCGATCATCTTTCCTCCCAGCGCGACAGCACCGATTCCCTTCGCCTCCGCCTCTCGCGCGACAGCAACGATCTTCCTCGCCTGCTCGATCTCCTCTTTCGTCGGACGAAAGACTCTGTGAATGGGCTCTATCTGGCGTGGATTGATCGCCCCCTTGCCGACGAAACCGAGGTCGCGGATGTGCTCGGTCTCGCTGATCAGCCCCTCCTCATCGTCGGCATTCGCGTAGACGGTATCCGATGCCTGGATCCCGGCGGAGGCACAGGCAGCGACGATCATCGACCGCGCGAATAGAAGCGCATCTTGCGTGCGGCGAGCACCAACATCGCGGGTGTAGTCCTCCGCGCCGAAGGCGATGATCACCACTCGCTCGTGCGCGCAAGCGATCTCTTCAGCGTGCAGTACCCCCTTCCCCGTCTCGATGATCGGCATGATGAACGTGGAACCGACATCGGTCCCGAGCTCGGTCACGAGGCTCTCCTCCAACCGGGTTAGCTCCGCTGCCAGTTCAACGACGTCCGCGGCCGACTCCGCCTTCGGTAGGCAGATCCCGTGCGGACGCGCGAGCATCACCTCCGCCAGGTCGTCCCGCCCGTATGTGGCAAGCGGGTTTATCCGCACCCACACCTCGGGAAAATCGGCCACAGCCAGGAGGTGCTTCACCAAGATCCGAGCCGTAAACTTCTCCGAGGGAGGGACGGAGTCCTCCAGATCGAGAAGGACACAATCCGCGCCGTGCAGCTCTATCCCGGCTAGAAGGCGAGGGTTGTTCCCCGGCGCGTACAGCCTCGTACGTCGCAGGCGATCGCGAGCGCTTCTCTCACGTTTCTCTTCCGTCTTCCACGGTGATACATCGGGAAACGCCTCCCGCACCGCAGCCTCCACCCGCGCCCTTATCACGTAGTCAACGGCACCATGCTCTTCGAGGTCGATCCTCAGTTCATCGGTCCCCAATGCGGAGAGCGTCTCTTCGATCACGGCACGCAGGCCCGCGCCGAACAACTTCTCGTTTCCCGTCGTTAGATTGATCCCAGTCTTTCCGCTACGCGAAACGCGGACAATGCAATC
>CAZRQM010000152.1:0-2271 GCA_964602385.1 uncultured Thermotogae bacterium
GGGGCAACCCCTTGGGCTATAGCGGTTACGCCGACAAGCGCCATGAGCGCGATGAGGGCGAAAACGATTGCTGTTCGTCTAGTCATTCTTCCTCCTTTTATTCAAATATTCTAAGTACAACACCCGTTAAATCAGTTGGAGTAACTCGCTCCAATACAAGCTGTGCATCATCCGGCTGTACTATTGGCACCTTCAGGCTAGCAAGATCGGTGAGGCGATCGCTAACCTGCTGATACAATAGGTGCCCCTCAAGGGGGCTCCCTCCTGACTCCACGTAATCAGCCAAAGAGTCAGCAATTTCACTTACCAACGTATCAAAGCGAACCAGGGAAAGCGACTGCGCGACGGCCTTCGTTCCAGGGGGAGTACTGAAGATCCCTTTGGAGTAGAGCGTATCCCGTGTCGCGCTGAGCAAATATTCGCGTTCCGTCAGCCCCAGTATCCGCGGTTGTCCTTTCACCCCGTTCAGGATCAAGTCAAGAGGGACGCTTCTTGCCATCCCCTCTTCTGCCTTCTCCACAAGTATCGCTGCCGGCAGATCGTCCTGCAGCGCGTGGGCGATAGTGATCAGGATCCCTTCCTTGTTTCCCTGTTCCCCTTCATATCCGATCAATCTGTCAACTAAGTGAAGAGTGCTTCCGACTTGCAGTCGCCCTTGTTCAAATCCCAACGAGAACGCGCTCATGATCTCATCGGCGTGCGTTGGCGTCAGGGCGATGAATGCCTGCTGGACGTCGTCTATTGTCGGCTCCGCACTGAGAACAAAGCTTGTGGAAAGCAACAGACCAATGCAGAGAACGATCAGCAAACGTCTCATGCCCCTCCTCCTACCTGACCCACGTAGCGCACGGAGTTGTACTCTCCGAAGCTGTGGACGTATCCATCAGCGAGCGGATCCTGTCCCCACCAGCGGCCGTCAACCACAAAGGCATACTCGTAGCGTCCGTCTGGAAGAGAAATGCTCGCTGTCCATATTCCGTCGCCATTCTCGTCGGCAAGTGGGGTTGCCTCCCAGCCGTTGAAGTTCCCGACAACGCTTACGCTGTTTGCACCCGGCGCGGGCATGACGAACAACACCTGGTTCTGACCGTTCGTCGTGCTTGCCATCACCGGGGTAAGAATCGCTTGATGAGAAGGAGTAATCCTCCCGGCAAGGAACACGCCCAGTGTCAAGAAGACTACCGCCGTTACTCCTACCGTTGCCAATTGCCCGATGCGTGCACCACGTGTTGGCGCGAGCATCCGCCGGAAGAAGTCAAGCACGCCCCTTCTCGGAATGCGTCCCTCTATCTCCGCGACGACTCGCTCTTCCAACCGATCGATGCAGTACGCCTCTTCCCGTACTTCCTGGTGCAGTGCCTCTGAGAGCGCCTGATCCAGATTATCCACTCTCATTGTAGACCACCCCGTCCTTTTCCATGTCTTTTTTTAGCAACAACTTGCCACGATGAATCCTTGTCTTGATTGTCCCCTCCGGCAGAGAGAGGACCTCGGCAATCTCCTTGTACGAAAGCTCGTTGTAGTAGCGCAGCACGAGCGGAGCACGGTAACTGATCGGCAGACGATCAACGGCTGCACGCACCGCATTTACCCGGTCTTCGGAAGCGACAATGTGCGCCGGATCGTTCCCTCCATTGATGTGATCCGGAGGGGCAATGACCGGGTGATAGCGCCGGTAGCGGAGCCTATTGCGACACAGGTTCGATGTCACCGTGAACAGCCAAGTGGAGAACTTTTTCTCCAGCTTATAACGATGAAGGTTCGTATATGCGCGGATAAACGCATCATGAGTGAGATCCTCGGCATCAGCGCGGTTGCGCAGGAATCCGAGGCAGAGACCGAACACGGCCTCTTTGTAGCGCACGACGACCTCTCCCCACGCATCGGTCTCTCCCGCGAGTGATGCTCTCAATAGGCTCACCTCATCCTGAACGTGATACACGCTTCGCCCTCCTCCGAATTACTATACACCCATCAGGCATGAAATGTTTCGTCCTCGACATCGGTCACCTCATCCCGGGACGAACCTGCCCCTTGCTGTTGGCCGTCGTCCATCGCGCAAGACGGCCCGCAAGATGTAGACTGGTGATCGAGACAGCACTCTATCAAAAGAGAAGCGTTTAGTGATAAGGAGGTTTGCCAAATGCCTGCAACGGGAAACACGGCTACGCGAGGAAAGAGGAAGGTCCTCATTACAGCACTGTTGCTGATCGGCCTGATGGTGGGGCTCGCTGCCTGCCGGGGATTCTTCGGACAGGCGCCGATTGCACT
>CAZRQM010000153.1:0-2238 GCA_964602385.1 uncultured Thermotogae bacterium
GCTTGATTTCTTGGAGATCAGAGGGCTGTTTGTCAACAACTTTGCTGATGTTTGCGTGAGCATGGGAACTGCTCTCGTCTTCATCCACGTTATCTTCGGAGGTGAGAAAGATCGACCTACGGGGTAAGCTGATCGTCTTTGAGGGGCTTGATTTCACTGGGAAATCGACACAGGCGGGTATCCTTGGCAGACACTTGCAGGAGATGGACCTTCCGGTCACGCTGACACGCGAGCCGGGAGGGACCGCGCTTGGTGAGTCGGTGCGGCGTGTGATCCTTTCCAATGAGCACACTGAGCTTCTCCCCTTGTCCGAGCTGTCGTTGTTCATCACCTGTCGTGCGCAGCTTTCAGCGGAGGTGATCGAACCGGCGCTTAACGCTGGGTATGTCGTCGTATCGAGCCGTTACCGCCTGTCGAGCCTCGCCTACCAGGGCTACGGACGCGGCCTTGATCTCACCCTGATTGAGCGGATGAATGAGATCGCCACGTCCGGGCGGCAGCCTGATCTCACGTTCCTCCTTGATCTTCCCGCGGATAAGGCATTGGAACGGAGGGGTGAAGTGCGTGATCGGATCGAACAGGAAGACCTTGAGTTTTACCGGCGAGTGCGTACGGGGTATCTTGACTTGACGCGCGGTGATCCGAGCGTACATCTACTCGATGCCACAAGATCGATAGATGAGATCGCGCGCCAGGTGCTGCGCACCCTGGGCGTGTAGGCTTTGGCAACGGCCGCCAATGGTGTATGATTGAGGTTATCACGAACGCCGCTAAAGGGGGACAACGATGGACTTTGTAAGCATGAAAGATGAGTTGGTGTTTGGCGTTAAGCTGGCCAGCTATGCACTTGGCACGCGCAGCAGTATGCCTATTCTTTCCGGCCTTAAGATGGAAATCTCCGGCGACAGCCTTCGCCTCTACGCCACCGATTTGGAGCGTGCGGTCCATTGCGAGATTCCGATCGAGAACAAAGGGGAAGACGAGGCAGTGGTCCTCAATGGAGCGATCCTCTCTCAGATCGCCAATCACCTTCCCGAGGACGACCGTATCACGATGAAGACGGGTGAGGGGGATGGCACGGTGGTCAAGCTCCGCTGCGGCGAGGCCTTGTTCGACCTGCCGACCCTGCCGGTGGAAGACTATCCTGAGATCGCGTCTCTCCCCGAAAAACGCATTGGGAAAATAGACGTGCAGAAGTTCCACCGTGGCCTGGAACAGACGGCGTTTGCCTCGCTCAAGGTGAATGAGACGACACGCCTTAGCCTGACCGGCGTAGACATCGTCATTGGCGGAGGGAAGATGAAGATGATCGCCACCAACGGCTACCGTCTGTCGATGAAGACCGTTCCCATGGATGAGATCCTCGAAGAAGGCGAGTTCCTGATTGAGGCGGGTGTGTTGAGTGACCTTGACCGCGTTCTTTCCCAGATCAACACCGCCAGCGTGGAGATCTACCGGGGCGACGGGCAGGTATTCTTCCGCGCCGGTGGTGTGACGTTCATCGCCAAGACCATTGCCGAGGAGTTTCCCGACTTCGACCGCGTCATCCCTAAGGGCAATACGATTAACCTCACGTTCAACAGGCAGGCGCTACTGGCGAGCTTGCAGCGGATCGAGATCACCGCCGCTGAGGAGTCGGGTGCGGTGACGGTCCGTGTGACGAGCGATGAGAGTGCTGCGCGGATGAACTCCTCCTCCAAGGAGAAGGGTGAGGCGGAAGAGCGGGTGCGGTTGGCAAAGGTCCCGTCGGAGGCGATCGAGATCTCGTTCAAGGCCGAGTATCTGATCGACGTGCTCAAGCGGATGGATTCAGAACAGATTGCGCTGTGGCTGGCGACCTCGGAGAAGGCGGGCTTGATCGAGCCGACGGGCGATGCCATCTCGCTACTCGATGAGGGCTTCCTTTACGTGTGCATGCCCGTACGACTAGGCGGCTAACCTACTAACGTCCTCTAGGCTGTTCTCCTGGGCGGGTTTCCTAAGAGCGCACTCACGCAAGCGCGGTGCGGATAGCCTCTGCCCCTTTCTGTAGGGCCTCGTCGAGGGAGTTTGCACGCAGACCTCCGCCTTGCGCGAAGGAGCGGTTTCCGCCGCCGCCGCCGCCGAATTTTGCGGTCAGCGTGTGCACGATCTTCCCAGCGTCCACTTGTAGGTCGTCACTTACCTTGCAGACAGCGATCCCTCTTCCACCCGCTTGTGCGAGGAGCAGGACCACTGCTGGGCGCCCCTTCTCTTCCA
>CAZRQM010000154.1:0-2092 GCA_964602385.1 uncultured Thermotogae bacterium
CACCCCCCGAAGAGTCAGAGGACGAAGCGCTTGATCCTGCTTATAGGCTGGGGGGTGCACTGGCCGGTCCTGCTTGCCACACCTCCCTAGGTGATCCTAAGGTTTATCCGGAGTCCTGTACTTACTATCCTCACTCGATTCAACAGCTTATTGAATTCGATTCTTCGTGTCCTTCGGTGAATTCCGTTTGGCATCCGGTCTTGTCTCGCAACCGGCATCCGTCCCGTACGGACCGACCTTAGGAGTCGCTAGCCACTCGGGGAAAGACAAGGAACCTTGGTTGCCTTGTTGCCCCACCCGTGAGCTAGTGGGTAAAATGATGTAACGATTCTGGGAGGCGACGGAGTGGATCTACTAGAGCTTCAGCAAATCATCCGTTTATTGAAGGAAGAGGGTCTTACTGAGATTACGGTCTGGAACGCGGATAAGAGAATCACTGTCCGCCGGGACGGTAGAGTCCGCCCATCAATCCCTGGAGGCGAACAGGCGTCGTATACCGCGGAGGCGGCTGAGAACGATAGCGTCGATGTCATCACAGCCCCACTTCTAGGGACGTTCTACTCTCGTCCCAGCCCGGAGGACGAGCCGTTCGTCACGGAGGGAGACGAGGTCTCACCCGGGGACACGGTCTGCATCATCGACGCCATGAAGGTGATGAACGAGATCAAAGCCGAGTCGCTCGGACGGATAAAGAAGGTTCTCGTGGAAGACGGCGATCCGGTACAGTACGGGCAGCCGCTGTTGCTACTCGAACGAACGTGACGTTCCACAAGGTTCTGATCGCCAATCGGGGGGAGATTGCCCTGCGTGTGCTCGAGGCGTGTCGTGAACTCTCCATCGACACCGTCGCCGTCTTCTCGCAGGCCGACGAACACATGCCTTACTTGAACCTCGCGGGCGAGCGGTTGTGCATCGGTCCGGCCGATCCGGCGAAGAGCTACCTGTCCATTCCCGCCATTATCAGTGCTGCCGAGCTGTCCGGCGCGGAGGCGATTCATCCCGGCTACGGGTTCCTCGCGGAGAATCCTGATTTTGTCGAGGTGTGCGAGGATCACGGGTTTGTCTTCATCGGGCCACCGCGTGAAGTGATGGACCTTCTTGGAAACAAACTTGCCGCCAGGGAAGTGGTCGCCGCGGCGGGAGTGCCCATCCTTCCCGGCGAGGCAGTCCTCGATGGCGAGGATGTTGCCGTGGTGGGGGAGCGCATCGGCTACCCGCTGTTGGTGAAATCCGTCTACGGAGGAGGAGGGCGCGGGATGCGCCTCGTCCACGACCCGGAAGCGTTGAACAACGCTGTCCTTGCCGCGCGCGCCGAGGCACGAGCCGCGTTCGGCGATGGCAGCCTGTACCTGGAACGGGCGGTGGAGAGTCCGCGGCACATCGAGGTGCAGATTCTCGCCGACGCGTATGGAAAAGTGGTTCACTTTGGCGAGAGGGAGTGCTCGGTGCAGCGACGCCATCAGAAGCTGATCGAGGAATCGCCCGCATCGTACCTCGATGAGGAGACACGCACGGCTCTTCACGCTTCGGCGATTGCCGCGGCGCGTGCCGTGGGGTACCGCAACGCGGGGACGGTGGAGTTCGTCCTCGATTCCAACGATCGGTTCTACTTTATCGAGATGAACGCGCGCATCCAGGTTGAGCACTCGGTGAGCGAAGTCGTCTCAGGGGTGAACCTGGTCAAGGAGCAGATTCGCATAGCCTCCGGTGACGAGCTGCGCTTCACACAAGATGAGATCAAGATTCGTGGGCACGCGTTGGAGTGTCGTATCAACGCCGAGGACCCAGCGCATGGATTCCTCCCCTCCGCGGGGAGGGTGACGATCGACGAGCTACCGAACGGGTTCGGTGTTCGGGTGGACACGCACCTGTACAGCGGTATGGAGGTCGTTCCCTACTACGACTCCCTGCTGGCCAAGGTAATCACCTGGGGAGAGGACAGGGAAGAGGCCTGCATCCGCATGTACACCGCGCTGGAACGCTTCCGCGTGCGAGGGATCGAGACGACGTGTTCATTCGCGCAAGAGATCGTCTCCCATCCATCGTTCCGCCACGAGCGGATCACCACCGACTTCCTCTCGAACTTCGCGGC
>CAZRQM010000155.1:0-2052 GCA_964602385.1 uncultured Thermotogae bacterium
GTAGGTCAATCTCCTTCACCGCAACAAAGTCCCCAAACTTCTTCATTACCTTGCTCAGCACTACTTCTGCCATCGATCCTCCTCCAGTACCTGTTCTCTCACGGGGTACATCCCGCGGGATTCAATCTCCGCCAAATACTACCACAAATTGCCACCCAGAGAAAAACGCCATGCATTATCTGCGATCGATCTGCATCCCACGCTTGCTCTGAGAAATGCAGATCAGGCTTTGCTTTCCCTTTCCATCTACGTAGACATCCAAACCTTTCTGAAAGTGAACGTGTTTGACGAAAGGGTCAGCCGATACTACACCCTGCCGATCGAGCAACTCCCGATTGAAGTAGTCGCCTTGACTTGCGTTAAACGGGAGATAGAGCACGCGGCTGGCCACCATGTCGGCGTAGAAGTGCGTTCCGTAGGAAAGCTCGGGGGAGAAAGATTCCGTTGCCATCTCCACGATCACGGACGCTCCGGCAATCTCTCCGTATTGAACGGGCACACCGAGCTGCGGGTTCGATGTCCCCCATCGGCCAGGTCCGATCAGGATGTACTCTTTCCCACTCAGCTCCTCGTCGATCTGTCCTACCCGGCGCGCGATCCCGTGCGCCTCCTCCCAGCGGTATGTGGATGGATCGACGAAGAGCAGGTCGTAAATCCTCCTTCGCACCCCGTTTCCTAACACACGCTGGCTACTTAGGAGTGTCTCCTGTGGGGGTGCGCTGGGGAGGCGGATCAAACGATGCTGTGACCTGCCTCCAAGTGGACGGGCTTGCAGAAGGTAGAACAGTGGAGAACCATCCTCTTCCGGTGTGGGGAAATTGGCCGCGAACTCGATATCAATCGGACGCTCGAACAATCCTTGTAGCCCAGTGAGCAGCTCGCGTAACAGGGGGGTGAACGGCATGATATTGTTCTTGCCGATAAATCGCTCAAATGACGCGATATACCTCCCAACGGGAGGAAGGGCGGAAACAGGCTCACTCAATACACCGTCTGCATCGACGACGGAACAGACCTCGCGCAGCAGGGGATTGTGCAACAAGGGAAGACGTGTCTGGCTGAGGCGCTTCTTCTTCATATCGAGGACATCAACCGTCTCCTGTGAGTACTGGATGATCGCCTGCTCGTCCGATCCCTCCGGCCGTAAGCCAGGAAGCTTGGGAGAGAAGACACGGGCGTACTCGCGTCCCACCGCGCGTGTCCCCACGCCGACAACGAGGCGAGCAACGCCGTCCTCCGAGCGCAGACGGTCACTCCAGGGATAGAAATTAAGGGAGAAGCCGACTCCCCCGATCAGTGGGTAAAATAGGTCCTGCGGATAGTGCTGCCCGATCATGTTCTGAATCAGGATCGCCATCTTCTCTTCTTGCCAGGGAAGCTCGTGCCGCTTGCGGTACGCACGCGCATTCTGCCCAAACGTCGACGCATACACGCGCTTGATCGAGAAAATTAGCGCTTCCAAGCGCTCTTCATCGCTACCCGTGTTTGTGAGAAACTCCGATAGGTAAATTCCGGCGAAGGAATGCTCCGGACTATCCTCCATCAGAGAGGAGGAGCGAACAACAAGCGGGCGATGCTCATCGGCCAGGAATCGCTCCAGTCCGTCACGAGCTGTCAAAGGAAACGGGGAGGATACGATGCGCTCTTGCAGCTCTTCGGGATCCAACTGTTGATTGCATCTGGCGAGAACAGCCTCATTCAGGTTGTTTTCGTCCATAAATTCATCAAATACGTCCGTCCTTACGATCAGCGAGTCCGGAAAACGAAGAAGGGCATCATGAGACGTGAGGCTGCCGCCCTTGGCCAGATGATCGATGACGAACAGCAACCCACGGGCTTTACCACCTATTTCTCCGTCCCCAAGCAGGCGAACGTTCTTTGGCATCGAGTCAGGACTGAAGTGATACTCGCCGCTTTCATCCCGTCCAAAGTGGAAAAAGCGTGACCGCCTCCATGGCGTGGCTGTTTGCTTGCTTAAAGGATGCTCTCTCATACTGCTCAGCATAGCGCGTCTTGTCGTGTTCTACCAGTCGCGCAGGCAAACTCACGCAG
>CAZRQM010000156.1:0-1821 GCA_964602385.1 uncultured Thermotogae bacterium
TCCTCACTCGCACAACCGATGTCACCGTTGATAACGAGCTGCGGCTGAAGCTGGCAGAAGGGGCAGGCGCGGTTCTCTACCTCTCGGTGCACATAAACTCATTCGATGACCCAAGCGTGCACGGGGCGGAGACCCTCGTCGATGATACACGCACGCAGGATGATCCGAGCTGGAAGCTGGCGGAGTCGGTGCAAAACGCCGTCATTGCCGCCACGGAAGCACGCGATCGCGGTGTGCGCTCACAGGGGCTCTACCTACAGCACACGACTCTCCCCGCCGTATCCGCCGAGGTCGGGTTCCTCACCTCAACAGAAGAGAGGGCGAAGCTCCTCGATCCGGCCTACCAGGACAAAATCGCACAGGGTCTGCTGCAGGGAATCCTAGATTACCTCCACGCAACGGGAAAGTTGAAAGAGCAGGTGTAGATCTCCCTCGCATCTGCCTTCCAAACTCGCAACACTACTATTGTTCGTCTCTTGTCGTTTCGCGTGGGTATTGAGTATTCTAGTTCCCACACGTCGAACACTGAATGGATCCACCACGAAGAGCACGAAGGACACAAGGGGGTCAGAAGATGAAGCGCTTGATCCCGCTTTTAAGGTTAGTGGCATTATATGGATAATTACAACATTTGATAATCAAACAAGCTCCATCCTTTGTGCTCTTCGTGTCCTTCGTGGTGAACTATCAGTTCTATGAGGCCCTAGTCACTCGCTGGTCTTACGAAGGTTGGTCACGAGTACTCCGGCGATGGCAAGCGCTCCTCCGAGAAGAGAGAGCCACGTCGGGATCTCACCGAGCCAGATCCAGGCAATTAGAATGGCAAGGACTGGATTCAGGTACAGGAAGCTCGCCACGTTCGATACCGGTGATCGCGACAGAGCATAAACCCAGAGGACATAGGCGATCGCCGCGGGGAATACGCCAAGGTACA
The DNA here is from genome assembly GCA_964602385.1 of uncultured Thermotogae bacterium. Taxonomy (GTDB): domain Bacteria; phylum Bipolaricaulota; class Bipolaricaulia; order UBA7950; family UBA9294; genus M55B144. The sequence goes on from CAZRQM010000156.1 coordinate 935, forward strand.
GGGCGGCACCGGTCGCGGAGAACGGTGCAACCTGGACCGATGTAATAAGGCGCGGAAGGAAGACGAGCATCGGCAGCGTCCCCGCCCAGATCACATAGCTTGTGAACTCAAGCGGTGTGTATCGCCCGATGAACCGCTTCTGCAGGACGCTGTAGACACTCGTTAGGACAGCCGCGAACAGGATGAGGAGTGCGCCTGTCTCAAGGTGCACGCCACCACCCTCCCCAAAGGCGATCAACGCAACTCCCGAGAAGCTGATCGCTACCCCCACCCATCCGATAACACGAAATCGCTCTCCAAGGAGGAGATGCGCAAGCAGGGCGGTGAAGATCGGCGCGGAGGCAATGAGCATACTCGCCGAACCAGCGGTTACCGTCATCTCACCTACGTTCAGCGAAAGGTGATACCCGGTGATACCAAGAAGACCAAGTAGCGCGATGAGCGGCAGGTCACGAAGCTTCGGTAGACGCATCCGGCTCGCGATCGCATAGACACCGAGCACGGTAGACGCTGTCAGGAAGCGCAGCAAGGCCAGCTCTCCCGGGCCGTAAGAGGCGAGCGCCGCACGAATCGCCGCGAACGCTGATGCCCAGAGAACAAGAGCCACGGCGAGTGCAGTCAGTGTGCGTCTGTCGGTTGAGGTATTCATCAGTAGAGTGCCGCCGATGATAACGACAGCACTCGATCGATACCGCATGTGGACCGGAGCATCGACCATTGCTCCAAAGCAAATGCTGTCATCATGCAAGGTCTGACACTTGGCGCACAGTGCATATGTGACATCTACCGATACAAGCAGATGTACGATGAATCTTGTTCAACCTTCAACTGAAATTTCTCATTTGCCTCCACGATGAACGTGTCGTACGGTGCGTAGACTTTCCACT
>CAZRQM010000157.1:0-1802 GCA_964602385.1 uncultured Thermotogae bacterium
CGCCAAGAATGGGGTCCCTTCCTTTATGCATCCTCAGTAAGCCCGGCTGAAGTAGGCGAGGCCGACCGCCGGTTTACCGCAGACGGGGCAGGTTGCGCCGTCAGCGTTCCATTCAGCGTTTTCTTCAAGGGGGAAGCAACGGGATGAGGCCTTCGTCTCTTCCTTGATCTTCGCCTCGCACTCGGCGCTTCCACAGTGTGGGATCAACGCCCAGCCGTCACTCACGATCTCCTTCAATTCATCGTAGGTGTTCGCGCGGTGCAGGTGGGCATCGCGAAACTCCGTCGCCTGCACGAGCATGTGATCCTGAATCTCAACGAGGAGGTCACTGATCGTACGTGCGATCCCAGCCTGAGATACCGAACGCTTGCCATCCTTCCCTGGAACATCGCGCCTGGCGAGGATCGCTGTGCCGGACTCAACATCGCGGGGCCCGATCTCCATTCGCAGAGGGACGCCGCGCATCTCCCAGTCGTTGAACTTGAAGCCCGGAGTCAAGCCTTCGCGGTTGTCCACGTGCACGCGCACACCAGCATCGACGAGTTCGCGCCGTACGCCTTCGACCGCCTCCATGACAGCGTCCTTCTGGTCATCGGTCCGCCAGATGGGGACGATCACTACCTGGATCGGGGCGAGGCGAGGGGGCAGACGCAGTCCCTTATCGTCGCCGTGGGCCATGACGATCCCTCCGACCATACGCGTACTCATCCCCCATGAGGTTGTGTAGCAGTACTGAAGCTCGTTCTCCTCGTCGAGGAACTTGATGTCGAACGCCTTGGCGAAGTTCTGCCCGAGGAAGTGCGACGTCCCCGATTGCAACGCCCACGTGTTTCCCATCATTGCCTCGATCGTGTAGGAAGCCTCTGCCCCGGCGAACTTCTCTTGCGTGCTCTTCCGTCCCTTGATCACCGGGATCGCTGCATCGCTCACCGCAAAATCGGCGTAGATATCCAGCATGCGCATCGTCTCCTCCACGGCCTCTTCCTCCGTGGCGTGCGCAGTGTGCCCCTCCTGCCACAGGAACTCCGTCGTACGCAGGAACAGGCGCGGGCGCATCTCCCAGCGGACGACGTTCGCCCACTGATTGATGAGGACTGGAAGATCTCGATAGGAGTGGATCCACTGGGCGTAGGCATACCCGATCACCGTCTCCGACGTCGGACGGACGACGAGCGGCTCGTCAAGTTTCTTTCCGCCACCGTAGGTGACGACGGCGAGCTCGGGGGCAAACCCCTCGATGTGCTCAGCTTCCTTCTGGATGAAGCTCATCGGGATGAGCAACGGGAAGTAGGCGTTCTTGTGGCCGGTGGCCTTGAACCGCCTGTCAAGGCCAGACTGGATCCCCTCCCACAGCTCGTAGCCGTACGGTTTGATGATCATGCAGCCACGCACCGGCGCGGAATCCGCCAGATCGGCCATCTTCACGACATCGTTGTACCAGCGAGAGTAGTCCTCACTGCGTGGGGTTACACCTTGCTCTACCATAGAATCCTCTCCTCTTTCCTAAGACCACAAATGAGATGAACACAAGAGCGCGATCTCCGCACATCCTCGAAATTTGCTCGCCATAGAGATAACGCCGTAAGTGTAACCGCTTGGTCGATAAACTTAAAAAGGCTCTTCGCTATCTGAAGTGGATAACCAACTGGAAATGGAAATGGGAAAGACCGGTCTCTCGCTCGTTCGTTGCACTCACTCAAGACGCGATCTCAGCTCTCAGCGGTCAGCAATGAGCCTTCAGCAGTCAGCTTAAAGCACAAGATTCACTAGCTCGTCCCATCTCACTATTCACTCATTACCCA
>CAZRQM010000158.1:0-1791 GCA_964602385.1 uncultured Thermotogae bacterium
ATATCGAACAGGAGTAGATCACCCGATCGCAGTGCACGCTCTCCAGGCTGGTAGTGCGGCAGGGCCGCGTTCTCCCCCGCGGCGACGATCAGGTTGAACGCCACCTGTTCGGCTCCCTTCTCACGCATAATGAACTCGAGGCGCAGCGCCAGCTCACGCTCGCTCATCCCCACCTTGATCTCACTTACTAGCTGTTTGAGCGATCCCTCCGTCAGCTCAACCGACGCCCTGATGCGTGCGATCTCCTCTGGCTCCTTCACCCGTCGCAAGTCATTCACCGGATCATCGAGGACGACGAACTCCACGCCCGCCTTCTCTCGTAGCTTCTCGACCGTGGAATAGGCCATGCGCGCCCCGCCAAGAGCGAGGCAATCGATCCCGCCCTCTTTCACCGCAGCGGCCATCTCATCAAGGTAGGATCCCGTCACCTGGCGCAAGGGGATATCGGGGACCTCACGCCCTGCCTGCTCCGTGTAGCGCGAATCAGTGATCAGAAGAGTACGCTTGCTCGACACGAGAAGCGCCCCTTCGCCGGTAAAGCCAGTCAGGTAGTACATGCTCGGGCTATCAGAGCCCTCTATGTTGAAGACCAAGAACGCATCGGCATCGAATTTCCTTGTAAGTGCTTCGCGACGCTTGTTGTAGTTCATCGTTTCCCCCTATCTGTTGCCACCCCATTAACCTGCTGGGCGCACATCAGGAAACGAGGATACGTCCCGCGCATCCCCTTGTCAAAGTCTCACCCCCTCTGTAGAATCACGCCATGATCGAGCTAACGGAGTTGCGCAAGCAGATTTCTCAAGTGAAGGAAGATCTTTCCAGACGCGTTCCCACGTTGAGCAATCTCGATGCACTGGAGGCGTTTCGCATCGAGTTCCTCGGACGGAAAGGCCGGATCGGGGATCTATTCAAGCTGTTAGGACAGATCGATCCGAGCGAGAAGGCGACCGCGGGGAAGCTCCTAAACGAGCTGAAGCAGGACGCGACCACCATATTCGCCACGCGTCAGGAGGAGCTATCCAACGCAGCGCTCGATGAGCAAATCGTCCGCGAGCAGGTCGACCTCACCCTCCCCGGCGTCTACCACCCCATCGGGCACAAGCACCTGTTAACGCAGGTGCAGCAGGAGATCGAGTCCATCTTCCTGCGCATGGGATTCGACGTCGCCGCCGGCCCGGAGATCGAGGACGAATACCACAACTTCGAGGCATTGAACATCCCCGCCGATCACCCCGCACGCGACGATTGGGACACATTCTACATCGACGACACAACACTCCTCCGGCCGCATACCTCACCGGTGCAGATAAGGGTGATGGAGCAGACCGAACCGCCGGTGCGCATCATCTGCCCCGGCCGCTGCTACCGCCGCGACACGCAGGACGCGACCCACTCCCCGGTCTTCCACCAGGTCGAGCTGCTGTGGATCGAGGAAGGCCTTTCGCTTGCCAACCTGAAATACCTCCTGGAGGCATTCATCCACGAATTCTTCGGTGAGGGATACGAGATGCGGCTATCGGGAGATTTCTTCCCATTCACCGAACCGTCGGTGCAGGTGCACATGCGAGCTCCGGGAGCAAAGGACTGGCTGGAGATCATGGGCGCGGGGATGGTCAACCCGGCAGTGCTAACGAACGTCGGCTACGATCCTGATAAGGTGACGGGCTTTGCCTTCGGCCTCGGGATCGAGCGGATGGCGATGCTCCGCTACGGGATAGACGACATCCGCCTCTTCTTCGGAAACGACCTGCGGTTCATCACGCAGTTCTAGATAAGGTATCAGCCGTCAGC
>CAZRQM010000159.1:0-1737 GCA_964602385.1 uncultured Thermotogae bacterium
CTGGCCTCTTGTCTTGCCAGCTTGCTGAAGAGATCCTTCACCTTCTCATCATCCGTGGATGCGGCTTTCTCCTCATAGAACCGCTTCGTCGCCTGCTCAGTCTCCATCGCTTTCTGCAATACTTCACGCAGGGAGCCGTCGCTCGAGATCGCGTCCTTCCCCTTCTTCACCGCTCCTTCCACGAGTCCGCGAACATCCTGCAACAGAGTCGAGCCCGCAAGCTCTCCGTAGCTACCGTCTTTCATCTTCGCGAGTGCTTCGGCATGGAGTGCCTCTTCCTTTGTCAGGAGATCGAGGATCTTATTTCCGCTCGGGTCAGTCACCCTCCCCGCTGCCTCCGCATAGTAGGCACGCGCACGCTCCTCCAAACTGATCGCATCGTCCAGTATCGTCATGATGCCTCCTTTGCATTACTTAGACACTATCCTCTCTATCGAAACGGCACAAGCCGACGCGCGGTATCAGAACACTTCGCCAGTGAAGATCTCCCGGGGGATGAACGCCTTTGCCGTCTTGTACGGGTCGACGAGTTGGCTGATGCGGATATCGACCGCCAGGCTGGCGAGCATCGCGGCTTGCGCAAACGTGATCGCGCGTCGACTCTGCAAGAAGAGGACCGCCTCTCGCGTCGCCTCGTGGAGAGCGTCGTCGATACTCGGCAGAGAAACAACGATGTACAGACCCTCCTTACGGGAAACAACCGGCCAACGCATGCATCTCTCCTTGATGAGGTCGATCTCGACCGTCACCCGGGCAGAGACCTCGCACCCGGAGACACAGATCTCACCATCTCCCATCACGGCATGCACGTCACCCATCGCCAGCAGTCCGCCTGGTTGAAAGACTGGGAGATACAGCGTTGCCCCTTCTCCAATCTCCTTGGTGTCCATGTTTCCACCATGTCGGTGAGCGCTCCCTGTGGGGAAAACATCGCCTCCGGTAGCGACGCCGATCACGCCGATCATCGGGGAGGCGCGCAGCTTGAGGCCGTCGAAGTGAACGTACCCGTTCCTGATCGGAAGGATCTTCGTCGCGCGGCCCTGCATTTCGTCGCCGAGCACACCCATCCCTTCGCCGGTCACGATCGCTCCCTGCTCCGGTAGTTCGATCTTCTGAATACGAATGACGAGCGTATCGCCAGGCTGAGCCCCATCCACGAAGACCGGACCGGTCGCCGGATTGACTCTGGAGAAATCTAAGTTCTCAAGCTTGTCTTCCGCTGAGTTGATCTGCCCGCCAAACGCGTCGATCGTCTCGAAGATCACCGTCTCTGGCGGTGAGACGGTGCAGGCAGGTTCCATGCGCGGCGCGAACGCGTAGACGCTCTTGTCGAAGTGAAGTGTGTTCATCCTGCAGCCTCCTGTTTGCCCGATTTACCACGTCATCGGCACGTAGCCATCTTGGATCGCTTTCGAGATTGGGGATCCCACATAATCAACGCTGCATCCAAGCTTGGCGAGCAGATCGCTCACACCGTACTTGTCCGAACACCACTTGCAGGCAACAGGGATTGTGCCCTCCGCGATTATATCCCGCACCATCGCTTGCAGATCAGGATCGGTGCCGATTGTGACCTCGGACGGGCCGAAGAAATAGAGCAACGTATCAGTCATCCATCCCTTCTTGACGGCGTTCCTGGCATACATCAGCCCCATCTCCAACACCTTTGCGTCTCCCGATACCAGGATTACAGCCAGCTTGTCATTCATGCCTCACTCCTCTCATGCGATGATCTAG
>CAZRQM010000160.1:0-1697 GCA_964602385.1 uncultured Thermotogae bacterium
TCTCGCTCGCATGGTCGTTACCAGGCCGGAGATACTTCTCTTCGATGAACCGCTCTCCAACCTCGATGCCAAGCTGCGCATGACCCTGCGCGCCGAACTGAAGCGCCTGCATAACCAGATAAATGCGACCACGGTCTACGTCACCCATGATCAGATAGAAGCGCTCACTCTCTCCAGCCGCATCGTGGTAATGAATCTTGGCGTGTTGCAGCAGATAGGCACCCCTAAGGAGGTCTACCATTTTCCCGGTAACCTCTTTGTCGCCGACTTCATGGGCAACCCGACGACCAACATGTTCCCGGCCAAGGTGATCTCCGCTGGGCCTCCGGTGGTTCTTGCACTGGCAAATCGGCCGGAAGAGAAGCTTCAGATCCCGCTTGAGCAGGCGTTGGAGGTAGGACGAGAGGTGATGATCAATGTACGCCCGGAGGATGTTGGCTTCTCCCTCGAAGCAGGAAGCACGCCTCTTCCGGCGACCGTCTATGCCTCGCTTCCGATGGGATCGGAGTACGTCACCTATGCGCGCCTCGATCCGGGGGAGGAAGAAGTGATCCTAAAAGGTCCGGAGGAAGAGCACATTGGGCTAACGCAGGATCAGCACTTCTGGCTGACGCTCAAACGAGGTAACATCTACGACGCGCAACGACAGGACCTCATCGCGTCGTTTGGACTATAAAACCCTGTACGGAAAGGAACCTATATGACTGATAAGAAGCTTCAGATTGGTATTGCTCCCAGTCGTTCGTATCGTGGCGATTGGTGGAGTATGCTCCAGGACTGCCTGCATGGGGGATTCGCCGGTGTGGAGTTCAAGTATGAGTTGCCGTTTATCGTCCCCGGGAAAGTAACGGATGATCTCGTTCGTAAGATCGCCCATATCGGACGGGAGGAAGAGCTCTTCTTCTCGATACACGCTCCCTACGTCAATATTGGTGCTATCCTCCCCTACCGCTTTCAAGAGGCGCTTGACGAGCACAGGCGAGCACTCGATTGTGCCACGGAGATAGGGGCGCGGACGTACACCGTTCATTCAGGGTGGGTTGAGGCGAAGTATGCTACCGATGAGCTGATATCCATCTGCCACGACCGCACGGCGGAAGCGACGCAGATGATGATTGAGCACAACAGTGAGATCGCCATCTGCTTGGAAAACCAGAACTCCGCCGACAAGAATAAGGTCAAGTGCGCGACGAGCGTGGAGCAACTCCACTCTCTTGCCTCCGAGGTCGATGATCCCGTCTACTTCACCTTTGACATCGGGCACGCCAATGTCTTCGCGGGCAAGCCGATCGAATTTCTTAGAGCCCTCGGCCCGTATCGGGTGCGCATGTGCCATGTGCACGATAACAATGGGCTGGAGGATGAGCACCACGCATTGGAAACAGGTAATATAGATTGGCGTGCGTTTGTCGAAGCATACAGTACAGGCGATTATCCATTCCCTTTGTTCTTCGAGCTTTCACGCAATGGAGAGTTTGTTGCGGGGAAGAAACTTGTTGAAGGCATCTGGGACGAAATAGGCAAACGAGCAACCGTCTAGGATCGCTTCTCAGAGCACCAGCATTGCGATCAGAGAATGTGGAGTCAGACCCCAACGCTGCTATGAAGCATAGCGCTTTGCGAAACACCAATAATAAAGATGTGAACATTCCTCTTGGATTGTCAAGTCACACTGGGGATCACCTCCCGGAGTTCGT
>CAZRQM010000161.1:0-1686 GCA_964602385.1 uncultured Thermotogae bacterium
GCTTTTCATTCAACCGGCCCGCAAAGGCTCCTGGGGGTACGATGATCGTGAGGAACATAACGCTTTAGATCAAGCCTGGCTGTAGTTTGCTGTCGGCCTATCCGCCCGTCATCGGTTGTTTTCCCTTTTCGTCAATCTCCAAGGAGCTACTATGAACATCCCTGCTCTGGAACTAGAGCAAGTACGCAAGGTTTTCCTCAAGAAGAGTCAGAAGGCACGATTCTCCCTCGCCAAACGCGAGGAGGTTGTCGCCCTCGATAAGGTGGATCTGGCGGTACAACGCCGCGAGATCTTCGGTGTCCTTGGTCCGAACGGATCGGGAAAGTCCACGCTAATCAGGCTCGTCTCGACCCTTCTCCTTCCCGATAGCGGAACGATCCGTGTGTTCGGTCACGATGTGGAGAAGGAAGAGTTCGCTGTCAAACGTCTCATCAACCGCGTGTCGGTCGATGCGGCGTTCTTCAAGAAGTTCTCACCAATGGAGAACCTGACCTACGCCGCTCGCCTCTACGGGATGCCGATTCGCGAGGCGCGTGAAAAGATGCGCCAGATCATGCTTCGTCTCGGGCTGAAGGAGTCGACGTTTACCCAGCCCATGGAGAACATGTCGCGCGGGATGCAGCAGAAGGTCGCCGTCGCTCGCGGATTTCTCACCTCTCCGACGCTTCTCCTCCTCGACGAGCCGACGACCGGGCTCGACCCGCAATCAAAGCGCGACGTGCAGGGATTCGTGCGCGAGATCCGAGAAGATCACGACGCAACGATCCTCCTCACAACACATGACATGGAGGAGGCGAACCGCCTGTGCGATCGCATTGCGATCATCGATGAGGGAAGGATCATCGCCCTCGATACGCCGGAAGGGCTGAAGGGGCTTGTCAGCAAGCGCAACGGGCGTGAGACAACGCTGGAAGACGTATTCATTGAGCTTACCGGAACGCGGATGGAAGAGAAGGAGCGTGACGAATGAGCGCCATCGTACGCGAGCTGCGTAGCTCGTTTGCTTTTGTCGAACGAAACATCAATCTGATCAAGCGCTATTGGGGTTGGGAGATCGTGTGGTTGTTCTACTCCCTCGTCAACTCGCTTGCCGTCACCTACATCGGCGCGGGGATGGAGAAGATCAGCGGTCAGGCCCTCGACACGCAGTACTTGATCACCTACCTCTTGGTGGGAACGCTGATCTGGTCGTACTTGTCGGTGATCTTCTACGCGATCAGTGAGATGATCGCCTGGGAGCGCTGGGAGGGGACGATCGAGTACACGTTCATGGCTCCGGTGTCGCGGTCGACGCACCTGGTGGGAACGACCCTATTTGCCATCGGGTACGGGATCATCCGAACGCTCGTCATCTTGGTGATCGTTGCCTCGTTCTTCCATCTCGACCTGTCGGGAGCGAACATATCCGGAGCCGTGCTGTTGCTCCTTGCCGGGAGTGTATCGTTCGTCGGCCTGGGGATAGTGTCCGCTGTTCTGCCTCTTCTCTACCCCGAGCGCGGGGCTCAGATGACGAATGCTGCTGCGGCACTCCTCCTGCTGATATCGGGCGTCTACTATCCAGTAGAAACCCTCCCTTCCTGGCTGCAGATGATCGCCAAGGCATCGCCGGCGACATACGTTATTGAAGGGATGCGCGGATGCCTGTTGCACGGAGAGAAGACGGTAACGCTGCTCCCAACGGTGTTT
>CAZRQM010000162.1:0-1678 GCA_964602385.1 uncultured Thermotogae bacterium
CATTGTCTCCGGGCTGCCACGCTCGGGGACGTCGATGATGATGATGATGCTCCAGTCGGGCGGGATGGATGTCCTAACCGACAATATCCGTCAGGCGGATGACGACAATCCAAGAGGGTACTACGAGCTTGAACGGGTAAAGGAGATTGAGCACGACAAGGGCTGGCTCCCGCTGGCAGAGGGGAAGGTCGTGAAGATGGTCTCCGTGCTCCTTCGACACTTGCCCGATGACCACCACTACAAGGTGATCTTCATGCGGCGGAAGATGGAGGAGATCCTCGCCTCGCAACGCAGGATGCTCATCCGCCGCGGAGAGGACCCGGATGCCGTGAGCGATGAGAAGATTGCGGAAGTCTCGCGCAAGCACCTGCAGCAGGTAGAGAAGTGGCTTTCCGAGCAGCAATACATCGATGTGTTGTACGTGCGATACAGCGATATACTCGCCGATCCGCGCGAACAGGCAACGCGCATCTCCCGCTTCTTGGACGACCGTGTCGACCCGGAGAGGATGGCGCAGGCCGTCGACGAACGGCTGTACCGACAGCGATCTTGATCTCCGGTTGCCACTCTGCAGACGGATAGACTAGAATAATCGCTGTACTCACGTTCAAAGGGAGGTAATGATGGCTCTCACATGCGGCCTAGTCGGTCTGCCTAGCTGTGGAAAGACGACGATCTACAACGCAATAACCGCCGCCGGGGCGGGAAGCTACGATGGCGCGGAGATGAACCGAGCCGTGATCAGCGTTCCCGATCCGCGCATCCAGCCCCTCGTCGACATGTACAACGCTCCCAAGATCGTCCCCGCTACCCTTGAAGTAGTGGACATCCCCGGGCTGAAGGAGGGCTCCACCGCTGGCGATGGCCGTGGAAACAAGCTCCTCGCCCACATCAAGGACGTCGATGCGATAGTGCATGTGGTGCGTTGCTTCGAGGATCCGAGCGTGCCGTTCGAGTATGAGACGATCGACCCAGCGCGCGATGTGGAGACGATTGATCTCGAACTGATGGTCGCCGACAGTCAGACATTGCAGAACAAGATCAACCGCCTCACGAAGATCGCTCGCGCGGGGGATAAGGACGCGGCGCGAGAGATAGTCGATTGCGAGAAAGTCCTCTCCGCGCTGAACGAGGGTATGCCCGCGCGCAAGCAGGGATTGAACGAGCACGAGCTTGCAAGCGTGTACGACTGCAACCTTGTCTCCCTGAAGCCCGTGTTGTACGTGGCCAACATAAAGTCGGTCGCGGATGAGGAGAACGAACACGTGCGAGCCCTTGCTGGGATCGCCGCTTCGGAGAACGCGGAGATGATCAGCGTCTGCGGTCAGGACGAGGCGGAGATCAGCCAGCTCGACCCGTCGGATCAGAAGGAGTTTCTGGGTGAACTGGGCTTGGAGGAGTTATCGATGGAGCGGCTAATCCGCGCTGCCTATCGCATACTTGGCCTGGTAAACTTCTTCACCGCCGGCGAGAAGGAGGTGCACGTGTGGATCTGTCGCAGGGGGGACAAGGCGCCCGTTGCTGCCGGGAAGATCCATTCCGACATGGAACACGGCTTCATCCGCATGGAAGTGATTCGCTACGAGGACCTAATCGAGCTTGGAAGCGAGGCGGCGGTCGCCAAGGCCGGTAAGCAGGGGATCGAAGGGAAGGACTACGAAGTGCAGGACGGAGACAT